>JBNKGK010000038.1:0-15371 GCA_050289785.1 Kordiimonas sp. | reverse complement strand
CCAGGCTATCTCTATGGCGAAGGATCTGGATACCACCAAACCAGCGGCAGAGTGGGGCTTCAACCATGTGATTATGGATGATGGCACGGATACAGAAAATGATTATTCAGTGGACCGGTGGGAAATTGTTTTCCATGGCACGAAGTTTTCCCATCTTGATGCGCTCTGCCATAATTTTCACAAAGGCAAAATGTATAATGGTGTCTCGCAGACGGTGGTTACAAAAACCGGCTGCGGCAAAAACGGCGTGGAAAATTTCTACGCCGGTATGTTTACTCGTGGTGTTCTGATTGATTTCACTTATCTCACGGGGGAGGCTTATCTGAAGCCGGGGCAGGCAATTATGAAAGCTAATCTGGAGGCTTGGGAAAAGCAAATGGGTATCTCTGTTCAGTCAGGAGATGCGGTATTCATTCGCACGGGCCGCTGGCAGGCGGAAGAACACCACAAGGAGCGTATCATTGGGGCGGGCCTGCATGCCTCTGCCATTCAATGGTTCCATGACAGAGATGTATCTGTTGTTGGCACAGATTCCAACGCAGAAGTTTATATGCCAGGCAGCATGGCTGTGAAGGGCCAGGCCTGGACAATGCCTGATACGGGTGTGGAGGGAGAATGGTTCCCTGTTCACAAGCTGTTGCTTGTTGCCATGGGCACCCAGCTTTTTGATAATCTGGATCTGGACGCTCTTCGGCAAAAGGCTGAGCAGGAAGGCCGTTGGGATTTTTTGTTCACTGTGGCCCCTCTAAGGGTGAAGGGCGGCACAGGCTCTCTCGTCAATCCAACAGCTATTTTTTAGAAATAGGCTAACCTACGCCAGCATGGCCACACTTGTGGAAATTCTTTGTGTAAGGTCTTGCTGGCGGTTCACCCCGGTTTTCTCATAGATGCGCTGCAGATAGGTGCGGGCTGATGTGAGGGTGATAGTCATCACATGGGATGCGCTCTCAAGCGAATGGCCAGAACTTAAAAGCGTGGCCAAATGGGCTTCCCGAGGGGAAAGGTTAAAGAGCTGTACCACCAGTTGATGCTGGATGGTCTGCTTGGGTTTGCCCGGGCTGCTTATATAGACCGCAATATGGGGCGACACGGCCATAGAATGAGGCGCTTCCATGGTGGGTGGTGAAATAGGGCGAACAAGAATACCAAGCCAATCTTCATCCGGGTAGGTGAAGCGCATGATGTTGATGGGCTTTTCCCCGAGCGGGGCCTGTCGCCAGGTAATAGCCTGCCGCACGGCCTCGTCAAATTGCCTTTGTCCTTTGCCGTGACCAAATTTAAGCTGCCCATCCCGGAGTGATAGCCTGCCCTTTTGCTCTAACAGGTCATCCGCAATACGGTTCTGTTTGATCATTCTGCCGTTTCCGTCCAGAATGAAGGCAGCGAAGTCCATATGATTTGTTGCCTCTTCCAGAGAGTTGAGGATAAAACTGGTATGCAGGTTATTCAGAACCACACCGATGGCAGGTTCTAGGTGAGGTCGAAGGCGTGATAGGAACTCACGGTCACTTTTTGTAAACTCAGTTTGGCCTATTCGTTTGAAAATGAACAGACCACTGAGTGTATTGTTAGGGCCTGCAAAGGCGAGGCCGATAAAATGGCCATGTTGCCCGTCCATACGCTCCAATAGCTGTTTGCAATAGATATTGTCGGGCCAGGCTTCGAAGGGAAGCAATTCATCCAGTAGGAACATATCGCCTGGCTTCTTCATGGCCTTCAGGAAAGGGCTGGCAGGCCAGGTTTCTCGCATCACCTGATTCATCTCAATTGTGTGTGCCATGTCAAACCCCTCCATCACAGGCCGGATGGGGGAAGAAGGGATATGAATATTGGGGGATATAATGGCAGAGGCCTCATAATGCGTGTTAAGGGCATGAAGAAAGGCTTCAAAGGGGTGTAGAGGGTCCAGCAAATTCTGATTGATCAGGGATATCCAGCTTTCGATATCAAAAAGCGGCGGAACGATGGTTTCAGGAGGTGTAGGCAAGTTATCCTGATTTTTTTTGGGGCTGGCTGCAGCGGTGGATACAGCGTCACCCAGTGTGTAGGTTTTTATATGGTTTTCTCTTTCGCTGAGAAATGCGTTTACTGCAGCGGTGTTTAGAGTGTTTTGCAGGCCTGGCTCAGTGCCAAAAATGAGTGTCAGCTTTCCCCTTTCTTCCTCTTGAGATAGAAGCCCTGATATGAACCGCTCCACATCTTTCCCGCCAGGCGTTTGCTGAAAAACGGAGAAAAAGGGGCGCCCTGCGGGGGTGGTTGCTGACAATATATAAGGCTCGGCAGGGTGATGAGATATACTTAAAAAGTACAGCGCCGCCCCCTTTCTTTTCGTCTCTGCGAGAATGAGAGGATACTCATTCTCTACCCAGCTACGTTTGCCGAATTGTAGCTTTTGGTCAAAAAGCCTTTTCAGACGCTGGTGTGTCACTCCCATGGTGCGTAAAACATGGTTCAGTGCTGTCTTGCCAAGCTGCAGGCTAAATGTTGTTTCTATATGAGCGGCCAGGCTTTCAGTTGACCATAACTGGCCTTTCTGGTTCGATAAATCTGAACAGAGCTGCTTGATAGCCTTCTCACCCAGTTTGGGGGCTCGGCCCGTAATAGGCTTTGCCTGAAACGCGGATGGGCCTTCTGTTTTATAGCGTTTGAGCCAGGCATAGATGGTGGACCTGTCGAGCCGCAGGTCACGCATAACATCACTGGCTTTTTCTCCACTGAGTACCCGCCGGACAGCGAGGAGCCGTGTTTCAGCCAGTTTTTGGCGCTGCAGATTGTTCCGTTTACTCATTGGGGCTGCCTGTGTGATGTTTTTATTATAAGAATATATAATATTGCTGATGAACTTTCAATTTTATTGATTCGTTGTTTTCCAAGCCTGCCTGAGGTTTGTCGGTGATGTCGGGTAAATCTGAACAGATGCTGGGTAAACCTGTCTGCATATGCAGATTTCTTTCGCTGACTTTGCGTCATAATTTGAGAGTGTTCCTATATGTATCGGAGGGGTTTCAATGACTAAAACAATAGAAGCTGCAACACGGCATGGCCGTGTTCGTGGCATAAACGGCAGCGGCATTTTCACCTTTAGAGGCATCCCTTATGCTGCTTCAACAGCGGGGAAAGCACGTTTCCTGCCTCCCAAATCTCCTAAATCTTGGTCTGGTGTGCGGGATGCACTTGATTTTGGTGCTATAAATTATCAGTTCCCACCGGAACGTTCTCCTGCCACCGACATTTCTGCCTATGACTGGAAGACTGTCGCTGCAGAATATTGGGTTGCTTTGAAAGGGGGTAACCCCTTTGCTGTTTCTGGTGATGGCTCGAAGAATATTTATGAAGGAGAAGACTGTCTTGCTCTAAATGTGTGGACACAAGGCATAAATGATAAAAAAGACCGGCCTGTCATGGTCTGGATTCATGGAGGTGCTTTCAGGAGCGGCCATGGAGCTATTTCTGGCGAAGGTCTGGCAAAAACGCAGGATGTAGTGGTTGTTTCTATCAATCACCGCCTTAATCTGTTCGGGCACCTGCACTTAGCTGCTCTTGGCGGTGAAAAATATATAGATTCCGGCAATGTTGGGTTGTTGGATATGGTCGCTGCCCTTGAATGGGTTCGGGACAACATTGCCGAGTTTGGGGGCAATCCTGATAATGTAACCATTTTTGGTGAATCCGGCGGTGGCACAAAAATCAGTGCTCTTCTGGCAACCCCTGCAGCTCAAGGTTTGTTTCATAAAGCGATTATGCAAAGCGGGCCTGGCATTCATATGAATACACCAGAGTTCGCGGCGGATTTTTCTGAGCAATTTATGCACCATCTGGGATTGAAACCACATCAGGTCGATGCGTTACACACCATACCGGCGGAAAAGTTGATTTCTGTAGCCAATAGTTTTGAACTCAGCAGACATTGGCGCACCTATCAGCCTGTTGTTGATGGCCGCACCTTGCTGGCACATCCATTTGACCCGGTTGCCCCAGAGATGTCGGCTGATGTGCCCTTGATGATGGGGTGCACTGAATATGAACAGACCTGTCAGGCTCATATCTCCGGCTTTCCGGATGAATATAGCCGCAAGGCAGAGCTGCCAGAAGGTGAGATGTTAACGGCCTTAAAAGAGTTTTTGGAAACAGACGAGGAAACTGCTCGGTCTTATGTGGCTGCTCACCGGCAAAACAGGCCTGATGCTTCAGCCTATGACACCTATTTCTGGATTACATCTGCTTATTTCTTTCGGGCACCTACATTGGAAACGGTGGATAAGAAGGCGGATTTGAAGCGGGCGCCAGTTTACCATTATCAGTTTGAGTGGCAGACGCCTTTTTTGGGGGGAGTGCTCCGTTCGCCTCATGCCATTGAATTACCATTTGTTTTTAATGCTTTTGAAAAGCCATTAGCCAGCGTGATCCCAAAAGGGGCTGAGACACAGAAACTGGCAGACCAAATGAGTACAGCTTGGGCCAGCTTTGCCCGCACAGGGAACCCTAATCATGGTGTCCTGCCACACTGGCCTGCCTATGATACGGTTTCGCGACACACAATGATCTTCGATACAGAGTGTCGGGTAAAAAGTGATCCAGACGGTGCTGAAATCAGGGCCTTAATGTCCCTGCCATCTTATCCGGTCTTTTAGGATTAAGGAGCATGGTTTCAGTTTTTAGTGGTTTGCGTGTTGTGGATTTTTGCCAGGGCATGGCCGGGCCTTTGGCGGGTGGTATTCTGGCAGATAATGGCGCTGAGGTAACAAAGGTAGAGCCTGAAAGCGGTGATTGGGCTCGCAACCTGCCGGGTTTCCACACCTGGAATAGAGGCAAAAAAAGCATTGCCCTGAACCTGAAAACAGAAGAGGGCTTGCGCACTGTGCAGGCCCTGGTGGCCAGTGCAGATGTCGTGCTCACCAGTTTCAGGCCCGGTGTTGCTGAAGAACTGGGGCTGGATGGTGATACGCTTTCTGCCCTGCACCCCTCCCTTGTTTATGGGTCTATCTCAGGTTTTGGGCCCGCCGGGAAATATGAGCATATTGCCGCCTATGAAGCGGTGGTATGCGCTAAAACCGGGCGGATGATGGGCAATGATGCCCTTAGCGGTGCTGTGGTGCCAGATGCGGATGAGCGCCCCATTTATATTGCTTCCCCCATCAGTGCTTATGGGGCGGCCATGCTAACTCTGCAAGGGGTGGCGGCTTCCTTGCTGGCCCGTGAAAAAACGGGTAGGGGCAGAGCTTTTAAAACCAGTTTATTGGAAGGGTTGCTTGCGTCCAGCATGCGAATGCATCTGACCAGAACAGGTGACCAGCTCAGGGAGTTGGATAAAAAAGATGATCTGATCCTGAAGGGGATCAATCTGTCGTTCATGACAGCAGAGTGCAAGGATGGTCGTTACATCCAGATGTGTGCGCGGCAGGACAAACATTATCATGCCTGGCTCGCGACCCTGGGTTTGCATGATTTGGCGAAAAATCCCCGTTTCAGTGGTGGGCCTCTTTCGTTCAAGGCCCAGGAAGATATTGACGAGTTGGATGCCATTCTCAGGCAAAAGATGAAGGAACGCACACAGGAAGAATGGATGCAGCTTTTCATTCAAAATGATGTGGGAGCTGACCCCTTCCTCACCTTTGAAGAGTTTCTGAACCACTCTGAAATGCTGGCGAATGACCGGGTGGCAGAAATAGAAGACCCCGATTTGGGGCGGGTTAAGCAGATGGGGGCGCTCGCCGCCTTTTCGGAAACACCTTCCCTGATTCAGATGCCGGCGCCCAGGCTGGATCAGCACCGGAATGATATTTTGGCGGGTCTGGTACCTGCAACCCCGCAACCAGTAGCGAAGGCAAGTAAGCCTGAAAGGCTTCCTCTGGAAGGCTATACGGTACTGGAATTTGCTACCTTCATTGCAGGGCCTCTGGCTGGCACCTTGCTTGCCGAGTTGGGTGCCAGAGTGATTAAGGTGGAACCGCTGGAGGGGGATGCCATTCGTCGCGTGGGAGTGGAATTTTGCCATCTTTCCATCAGTAAGGAAAGCATTGCGCTGAACCTGAAAGACCCGGCCTCAAAAGAAATTGTAAGGAAGCTGGTTGAACAAAGTGATGCGGTGTTTCAAAACTTCCGGCCAGCTGCCGCAAAAAAACTGGGCATTGATGACAAAAGCCTGCGTCAGTACCGGCCAGACCTCGTTTATGTAAATGCGGCCTCTTATGGCAGTAGGGGCGCACAGGCTCAGCGGGCGGCTTTTCATTCCACGCCTCATGCGCTTAGCGGGGCGGGGATAGTGCAGGCGGGGCAAGGCAACGCACCGGTAGATGATTCCTATCCTGACCCTTGTGCGGCTTCTGCTGTTGCCGCAGCACTGATCATGGGGCTTTTCGCCCGGGAGCGGTATGGTAAGGGACAGTTTATTGAAACAACCATGCTCACGTCCACAGGCTATGTGCATTCAAATGACCTGACCCTCTATAAGGACCGACCTGATCATCAGGTGCCGGACGCTGATCAGCAGGGGCCAAATGCGCTGTATCGGCTCTATCCCTGTCAATCTGGCTGGGTGTTTCTGGCTGTTGTATCTGACATGGAATGGCAGAAGCTTGCCTCAGCTGTAAAGCCAGATTGGCTACGCGATGAACGCCTCGCTACCTCTGTTGGTCGTTTGGCGCATGATGGGCTGATTGCAGAAACGCTTCGGCAATTCTTTGCCAGTCAAGATGCCAACCATTGGGAGGCGTTTATGGGGAGCCATCAGGTGCCTTGTGTATCTGCGGCGGATGGTCTGATTGGTAAGTTTCTTGTGAAGGAAGGTTTGGTTCGTCCGGTCGAATACCCCGGGTTTGAAGATTTCTGGGGTTACAGGGGGCGTATTCGCTTTGCTGGCACGCCGGACAGGCTTGGTAAGCCTTGCCGCCTTGGTGAGCAGACAGACGATATCCTCGCTGGTTGTGGCTATAGCAAGGAAGAACGCTGCCAATTTTATGCGGCAGGAGTGGCACAGCCCTTTAAGGAAAAGCAATGAGCAAAGAACAACAAAACAGATTATGGCGGTCTTTTCTGTTTGTGCCTGGCAATCGGCCAGACAGAATTGTCAAAGCTGCCAACTCTGGGGCAGATGCCATCATCATTGACCTTGAGGATGCGACGCCTTTTTCAGAAAAATCGACAGCTCGCAAAATGGTTGCAGTAGCCATAGAGGAAATTGCAGCGCTGCCAGTGCATATTTTTGTGCGGGTGAATGGCTGGCAACAGGGCCATCTGCTCGCTGATCTGGAGGCGGTGGTTTGTGATCGTCTGGAAGGTATTATGTTGCCTAAAGTTGAAGGGGTTGAGCATGTGCTGGCGCTGGATCTATTGCTTGGGGAAATTGAAACAGCAAGGCATATCCCGGTTGGCTGCATAGAAATCCTGCCGCTTCCTGAAACGGCTAAAGCCTTTATGGACCTCCATGCCATTTGCAAATCTTCCCCAAGGGTGAAACGCACACTTGGGGGTGGGTTTGCCGTGCCGGGGGGGGACCCCTATGTGGCTCTGGGTGCCAGCTTCACCCGTAATGGGGATGAGATGGCTTATATTGCAGCCAAAGCTGTGCTGGACGTGCGGGCGGCCGGGCTTACCTCCATATTATGTGGGCCGAGTGCTGATGTGAAAGACCTGGATTATGCCCGCTTCGTTTACCAGCGTGGGCGCAATTATGGCGCCACTGGGGGGATATGCATTCATCCCAGTCACGTCCCTCTGGTGCACGATATATTTAACCCGACGGACAAGGAAATCACCGATGCTGTGCAGGTGATGAACGCCATGGCAGAAGCGGAAGACGAAGGCCGTGCAGTTGTTACCCTGAATGGCAGCATGATTGATTATGCCCATGTGCGCAGCAGCCGGCAGATATTGGCGCGTGCTGAAGCCGCGGGTCTTTCTGTGCCCGCTTACCGCGAGGTTAATTTATAGGAGAGGGGTGCAACTATGTCCGACAAAGCGATCATAACATGTGCAGTAACAGGCCTCACGGACCCACGCGAGCATCCTGTACCTGTGACAGCGGCAGAAATGGCTTCAGCCTGCAAAGAGGCCATGGATGCAGGGGCCGCCATCGTGCATATCCATTTTCGTGAGCAGGAGGCAGAAAGGGGCCACATCCCGACCTGGTGCCCGGATGTGGCCGAGGCCGTAACGAATGCCATTCGAGAGGCCTGCCCAGGTATTATCATCAACATGACTACGGGTACGATGGGGCTGGATATTGCTGGCCCGCTTGCTTGTATGGAGCGTATTCGCCCGGATATCGCCACGTGTAACGCGGGGTCATTGAATTATCTTCCGGCAGATGGTGACGGGATTTGGCTGACTGAACCAAAATTGTTTCAAAACCCGGTGAGCAAAATTCGTGCTCTTCTTGAAGCCATGGCTGAATACGGCGTGACACCAGAGTTTGAATGTTTTGATGTGGGCACGGTGTGCACCATGGAAAGCTATGTGAAAAATGGCCTGATCACCAAAATGCCGGATTATAATTTTGTGCTGGGGGTGCCGGGGGGTATGCCAGCAGATACGGATATTTTGCCTTTGTTGCTGAGATATAAAATTCGGTCCGCCCCATGGCAGGCCAGCCTGGCGGGGGAACGTGAAATATGGCCTGTGCATCAGGCGGTGGCAGAAGGCGGAGGTATGCTCAGAAGTGGCCTTGAAGACACACAAACCCTGCCTGATGGCAGAAGGGCAACCAGTAATGGTGCCCTTGTGGAAGAACTGGTGAAATGTGTGCATCAAGCCGGGCGATCGGTCGCTTCCCCGGATGAAGCGAGGAAAATTCTTTGTCTCCCTTAAATGGTTTCCCCGAAATAGTGTTACCTTTGGGGGCGTGGCTGGGAAATGATGCATAAATTTATGAATTCCCTGCTGGCGGATCAAATTCCTTTCGCGATCGATTAGCCTACCATGGACACATCCTAGATGTGTTCGGGAATGGCAGGTAATGCTCGATGATTGTTATGCTAAATCCAGGTTAGGAGAGTATTTGAGGCTTATTGAGCCCACACCGTTAAACCTATACCCAGGCGCCAGTAAGGCTGGTTGGGGTGCCGCCTATGCCCAGCTTGAAGCGGGCAATGCCGGCTTGCTCTGCGGTGTTCAGCCCACCCATGTCCAGAAAGCGTATGCCTGATGTTTTCAGCGCCAGCATAGCTTCAAATAACACCCGGTTTTGTGCATTGAGGGCGCGGCCTTCTTCCCCCACCCAGCCGATATGATAGGTGGCTGAATTGCCGTGCAGTAGAAACAGCGCCCCGGCCACTTTCTCTCGCCCATTTAGGGCTGTGACAGAAAGCACGCTTTTCTCTGCCGTAGTGGCATAGAGGGGCACCAAGCCTGTTGGTACGGCCAGATAATTGCGTTTTGCGCGTTGTTCTGTTTCCCGCTCCAACAGCCAGGCATAATGATGTGGTTTGTGGCCACCGATATTGATCTGCAGCGTGGCGGCTTCCGCCTTTTTTAACTGGTTTCTCCATTTGCCGAGCAGGTTCTTGCGTAAAACCTCTGGTTCTGGTGAAAGGTCTGCCCAGATGGTGTGAAAGCCGGTCATGATATGGCGGTAGCCCGCAGCGCGCATCAGAGCGCGAGGGCCCTCACTTGCAGGCATTTCTGGCTGAACCACCATGAAATTCCATCGCCACGGCGAGAAGAAGTATTTTATCCCCTTTAAAACCTCAATTTTCTCAACGTCGGGTGTATTGGGGCTTAACCACAAAGGGCCGCGGGTAAGGGTGGCAAAGCGGATAACACCAGCAAAACGCTGTTTCATCACCAGTGCGAGGGCAACAGGCGTATCGTCCTTCAATACCTTCAACTGGCGGGCATTGCTGCCCAGCCCGGCCATGGCTTTGCCATACGCCCAATATTGTTGCAGGGGGGTGGGCGTATCTTGTGGTATATGCTGCCAGCTATCCGGCGCAATGGGGCTAAGGTGATAGGTGTAGGTGCCGCCCTTTGATTGCCATTTGCTGAAAAGCGCCGTATCAACAGTTTCCATAAGCAAGCCCTCTTGCTAAGGTAGCGTTATGATATGGAGACGTAAAAAAATAACGAAAGAGGTGATGGGCTGGCAGCTTGAGCCCCCGAGATTGACCTTCGGAGCTTATATTGTCATGGCCAAATATCTCGCACTGCCCATTTTTGCAGGGCTGGCGCTTTTGGATGTGATTTTCTATGTCATCATCCAGCATGGGTTCGGCTACTGTTATGGCATCTTGTGCCTGTTTCAATGAAGTTAAACAGGCTTGGGAACAGCCCCTCACCTGTTTAACGCCTTTTTTGTTTTAGCTATCGACTGAGATCAGCTCAACAGTAAAAATCAGCGTGGCATAAGGTGGAATGGAGCGAGAGCCATTTTCACCATAAGCGATATCATACGGGATGAAGAATTCATATTTGCTGCCTTCTTTCATCAGTTGAAGGCCTTCTGTCCAGCCCCGGATTACGCGGTTCAGCGGGAACTGAGCCGGTTGGCCGCGTTTGTAGCTGGAATCAAATTCTGCACCGTTGATCAGCTTGCCTGCATAATGCACGGTCACGTCTGATGTTTCAGAAGGGGCTTTGCCTTCACCTTCTTCAATCACACGGTATTGCAGGCCGCTTTCTGTCACGGTCACGCCGTCCTGCTTGGCATTCTGCGCAAGATACTCAGCATTTTGGTTTTTAAAGGCTTCAAGCTGCGCTTCTGCGTCAGCACGAGCTTCTTCTTCTGTGCGCACACCTAAAAGCTCCACATCAAATACCAGTGTGGCATCACCAGGGATCACATCGCCCGCGCCCTCTGGGCCGTAAGCCAGGTCAGCCGGGATGGTCAGTTCCCATTTGTCACCCACCTGCATCAGCTGAATGGCTTCCACCCAGCCAGGGATAACGCGGTTTACGGGGAACTGGGCTGGTTCACCGCGCTTATAGCTTGAATCAAACTCAGAGCCATCAATCAGTCGGCCAGCATAATGCACGGTCACGATATCTGTTGGCGCAGGGGTTTTGCCATCACCGCTGTCAATCACACGGTATTGGAGGCCACTGTCGGTAACAACAACACCTTCCACTGTTTTATTATTTTCCAGATAGGCTAGGTTCTCTGCCTTGAAGGCGTTTTCATCAGTCATTTTCTGAGTTTCTTCCTTTTGTTCAGAAACCGGGGCGGCATCATCTGCTTTCTTGTCCTGGTCGTTTTTGTTATCACTGCAGGCAGTCAGGAAAGTGGCCAGACCCATTGTTAACAAAATTGCTGTCGTTTTGAGTATATTCTTCATTGAAGGTTCCTTGAGTGACGCGAGCCGCGACCCTAGAGCTTATAAAGACCGCTTGCAACCAAAGTGCGGAAAATAGAAGGAATTTTTGTGCCGATATCAGATGAAACTATTCGGGAAGAGCTTTTAACCCAGATTGGGGCGCAAAAAAGCGTGGCGCCAAGGGACGTAGCCCAGGCTTTGACGAGTGAAGGCGAAGATTGGCGTAGCCTTCTTCCTCGGATTCGCACACAGGCGGTGCATTTGCATGGCGAGAAGCTTCTGATTTTTATCCGAAAGCGTAAGATCGTTTCGCCAGCGGGGCTGAAAGGTGTGTATCGCCTGGGAGCACCCGAAACAGAGCCGGGTGGCGCAAAATGATGTCAGGTCAGTTTCCCATTCTTGATTTGGAGGTGATTGACCAGCTTGCGAAAGACGTGGGGGTTGAAACTATGTCGATGTTATTGGCATCACTAACAGAAGAGATCCAGAGCACACAGCAGGCGCTTACGCAGTTCTTTGAAGAAGGAAATATGGTGCAGCTTGGCATTCGTGCCCATGCGTTGAAAAGCGCAGCGCGCTCTTTTGGTGCCATGCAACTCGGGGAAATGTGCGCGCTTCTGGAAAAAGAGGCAGGGGCTGATGGCGGGCCTGAGCATATCAAAGGGTGGCTTGATGTTTTCAATAATCAGGCCGCTGCAACGCTGGCGGCATTAGACGCGTTTACGATGATGTCAGAATAGCAAGCTCTGCCTTCAGTTCGGCCAGGCCCCAGCCTTTTTCACTGCTGGTTGCCATAACGGTGGGATGGCAGGCAATGAAGGTTTTTGCGTCAGCAATGGTTTTGGCGACTATTTTTTCTCGTTCGGCCACCTTCAGCTTATCCAGTTTGGTCAGCACAAGTTGATAGTTTACCGCAGCATCATCCAGCATTTTCATGATTTCCCGATCATTTTCCTTAAGACCATGACGAGAGTCGATAAGCAGCAGCACACGCCGCAGATTTGGGCGCCCCCGCAGATAGTTTTTTACCAGACGGGTCCAGGCTTCTACCTTCTTGCGCTCAATGCGGGCATAACCATAACCGGGCAGATCGACCATATAAGAAGCCTGTTCCATTTCCTGTCCCATTAGGAAATAGTTCAGCTCCTGCGTGCGGCCGGGGGTGTTGGAGGTGCGAGCCAGACTGTTCCTGCCAGTGAGGGCATTCAGAAGGCTGGATTTTCCCACATTGGAACGGCCGGCAAAGGCCACTTCTGGCCTGTCAGCGGTAGGCAGTGTTTCAAGGGAAACAGCCCCTTTGACAAATTCTACCGGGCCAGCGAATAAAAGCCGGCCACGGTTCAGGTCTGCCTCTGTATAATCGGACGTGTCCACCAGTTTTGCCTTATGAATTGCGGGCTTCTTCGCGTCGCATGATGACCCACTGTTGGGCGATAGAAAGCAGGTTGTTCCATGTCCAGTACAGCACCAGACCAGCGCTGAAGCGGGCCATCACAAAAGTGAAAATCAGAGGCAGGAAGCTCATGATCTTTTGCTGCGTTGGGTCCATGCTGGTTTGTGGGTTCATCTTCTGTTGTAGCCACATGCTAAGGCCCATCAGGATTGGCAGAATGCCAATGGCAATAACTGCTGGCGGATTCCAGGGAATCAGGCCAAACAGGTTCAGAGGGGTCATATGGTCTGCTGCCGAAAGGTCGGTAATCCAGCCAACAAAGGGCTGATGGCGCATTTCAATGGTGACATACAGCACCTTATAAAGCGCGAAGAAAACCGGAATTTGCACCAGCATGGGCAGGCAACCTGCCATGGGGTTGATCTTTTCTTTTTTGTACAGCGCCATCATTTCCTGCTGCAGCCGCTGTTTGTCGTCTTTATACCGTTCTTGCAGCTTTTTCAGCTTAGGTTGGGCCTTTTTCATATGGCTCATGGAAACATAGGATTTGTTCGCCAGAGGGAACATGATCAGCTTTACAACAACAGTGAGTAGCAGAATGGAAACCCCAAAGTTGCCAGTCCATTGGAACAGGAAGTGCAGGCATTTGAAAATAGGGCGTGTAAGCCAGTAGAACCAGCCCCAGTCAATGGTGCGGTCAAACAGGGTGATGCCATATTTTGCTTCATAGTTATCAATCGCGCCAACAATTTTGGCCCCGGAATAGAGCATATTGGTGGTTTCAGAAGTGGCGCCTGCCTCAACGCTCTGCCAGTTTTGTACATAGTTCACCCTGTATATGGGTGTGCCGGAAGTTTCAATCCGTTCCATTCGGGCACGGGAAATCTCAGCATTCTGATCAGGGATCAGGGTAGTCATCCAGAACTTGTCTGTAATGCCCATCCAGCCACCTGTTGTACTCGTTTCGAAATTGTCATCATCTTGCAGGTCTTTATATTTGCGTTCTTCCAGCTTGCCGTTAAAAACCCCAAGTGGGCCTTCATGCAGAATATAAAGGCCTGCTGTTTTGGGTTCACCCTTGCGGGTAATCATGCCATAGGGGGCGATGTTAAGGGTTTCACCGGTGGCGTTGATCACGCTTTGTGTCACAGTGAACATGAACTGCTTGTCTACGGCCACTTTCATCAGGTAACGCACGCCCTGGCCGTTATCCCAGGCAAGGGTAACGGGGGCACCGGGTGTCAGCTTGTCCTTGTCAGCCGTCCAGATACTTGAACCATCCGGCATGAAGCCTTTTTCCTTGCCCTGCACGGTCCAGCCAAAGCGTACAAAATAGCCAAAAGGATTATCAGGGGAGGCCAGAAGGCGGACATTTTCGGCATCGTCTTCCATGCTGGTCATATGGTTGACTAGGGAAAGATCATCAAAACGGGCACCGCGCAGTGAAAGGGAACCTATCAGTTCTGGTGTATCAATGGCCACGTTGCCAGCATCTTCAAGCTGTGGGGCCTGCGCTGCGGGTGTTTCTACCACTGCATTCGGCGCTTCCATTGGGGTCAAGCTTTCGGTTTCCTTTTTCAGGGTTTCCTGAATAGCCTGCTGTCTTTTGGTTTCCTCTATTTGTGGGCCAACAAAGAAATATTGGTACCCAAGCAAAATTACCAGCGAGATGATGGCAAAGAGGATAAAGTTTTTATTTTCACCCATTGGACGAAACACCCTGATTTTTCTGCCGGCATTTACCGGCCTTACTGACTTCATTACATTGAGGGCCATGGCCTCTGCGCTCGCTTTTTGGCACAGGATCATAACCAAATCCACCCCAAGGGTGACACCTTATGACGCGCCTTATTGCCAGCCATCCGCCCTTAAGTCCACCATGAAGACAAATTGCCTCAATAGCGTAGTGGCTGCAGGTTGGTTGGAAGCGACATCGAGGTCCGATAAGGGGGGAGATGAAAAGCTGATAAGCACGCACTAGTAAAAGGGCGAGAAAGGCAAGAGGAGAACGGCGTTTTCCGCCTTTTTCTGCCGTTTTTACCAAGGTCTCAGCCCTTTTTCCGATTGTTATGCGCAGGCTTTAGATCGGCATTTTTTGCCAGTTTTGCAAGAGCCCAGCGCATATCTGCCTTAAGCTTATCAAACGGATAATCAAAGGCGGCTTGTCTGCCGATAAAAACATAGGCCCAGCCTTTTTGCCCATGTTCTGGAAGAATCACCCGGGCAGCTTCTTTTAATCTGCGCCGTGTTTTATTGCGAATCACAGCATTGCCGACTTTTTTTGAAACGGTGAAACCAGCTTTGGGGTCTTCGCTGGTTTCGCCAGGTTTGGCCTGCAAAATGAAAGAGGAGGTTACCCATTTTCGGCGTGTAGCAGCCACGGCCAGATATTCAGGCCGTTTTTTCAGACGTGCCATTTTAGCGATTGGCGTGTCTGTCATGCGGGGTTTCCTTTACAAACAGCAAATGCCGACCGGAAATCTCACGGTCGGCATTTGCTGTGGTATTGATGAGCACCCTAAGGATGCTCAGGCATTCTTACGCAGAAAGACGCTTACGGCCTCTTGCGCGGCGTGCATTCAAAATTTTGCGACCACCAACAGTTGCCTTGCGTGCACGAAAACCATGACGACGCTTACGCACCAATACGCTTGGTTGAAAAGTCCGTTTCACTTGGCTTACTCCAGCTTGTCGCCGGGCAAATGCGTTCATGCAGCCTGGCGGTAAAATTT
>JBNKGK010000037.1:0-15442 GCA_050289785.1 Kordiimonas sp. | reverse complement strand
CGCTCTTCCGATCTCCACCATACTGGGCCGCAAGCGCACGGGAAAGCGGATGTTTGCTTCGTGTGGCAAGCGAAGCAGCAAGCTGCATCTGCTCATCTGTATAGGTGCCCCCCATAAGGCTGGGGTGCCCCACGGTTAAAGTACCTGTTTTGTCAAAAACTATAGTATCCACGCGGGCCAGCCGCTCCAGCGCATCACCTGATTTTAATAGGATACCGGCCTGCATCAGCTTGCCGCTGGCCAGCACCTGCACCACAGGCACGGCCAGGCCCAGCGCACAAGGGCAAGTGATAATCAGCACCGTTACAGCATGCAAAAGCGAAACCTGCCACGGCGCTGCCATATAAAGCCACCAGCCAAGAAAGGTGATCAGCCCCATGAAATGCACAACGGGTGTGTAAAGCCCGGCTGCCTGATCCGCGAGCCGAACATATTTCGCCCCAGCCTGCTCTGCAGTTTCCAGAAGGCGAACAATCTCACTCAACAGGCTTTTTTCGCTGGCTTTGGTTACCTCTATTTCAACAGGTTCCCAAAGGTTCAGCGTGCCTGCGAAAACGCCGCTTCCCGCCTTAATCGTTTCAGGCATGGTCTCGCCAGAAATCAGCGACATATCCACAGCAGAGCTACCCCGCCTAACTGTGCCATCGGCGGGGATATTTTCCCCCGCTGTCACCAGCACTGTCATGCCCTCATGCAGATCACGGATCAGCACCTGCCGTGTCTGTCCGCCTTCCAGCACTGTCGCCATACCCGCCAAACGGGAAAGCAGAGCTGTAGCAGAGCTGCGGGCCTTGCCCTTGGCCCGGGCATCCAGGTAGCGGCCAATCAGCAGGAAAAAGAGCAGCATGGAAGCTGAATCAAAATAGACATGCTCCCCGTGGCGATACGCCTCAAACAGGCTCATGCCACAGGCCAGAGTAACAGCCAGTGAAATGGGCACATCCATATTGGTGTGCCCGTGCCGCAGCACAGCAAACGCAGAGCGGAAAAAGGGCTGGCCCGCATAAATCACTGCAGGCAAGGCAATAAGGGCAGAAACCCAGTGCATTAAATCCCGCGTAGCCATGCCCATGGTTTCGGATGTTGTGGTCCACAGCCCCACGGACAAAAGCATCAGGTTACCGGCCGCAAAGCCTGCCACGGCAATCGCCTTAAGAAGCTGGCGTTCTTCGCTCGGCATGCCTTCCTTGCCAGTCTTGTCAGTCAGGGGGTGAACCTTATAACCAAGGTTGGTGACAATGGTGGCAAAATCATCAGCGCGCTCAGGGCTGCCGTTCCAGGTAATGCTTAAGCGCTCGGTTGTCATGTTCACACGGGCAGAGGTGATATCCTCTTCCCCGGAAAGGGCATTCTCTATCAGGCGAATGCAGGAAGCGCAGTGAATGCCCTCCACGCCCACATCAAGGCGCAAAACACCATCCTCTGCCTGTGCCACAAGGCCAGCATATCGCTCATGCTGTTGCATCTGCTCTCCTGCCTCATGGGCAGCCTCACACCCGGAACAGCAAAAACTTTCCCCTTTCTTGCAGGGCTGGCCGCAATGCACACAGACGGGTTTGCAGCCGCTTTCTAGCGAACAACCAGTCGCCTGTGTTGCTGATAGGCCTTGTTTTGCCATTCTACATAAACCCTTACATCCCACTGTCCCAGCGCAGGAAAACGAACAACCTCGGCATAGACGCCCGGTGCGTTTTCAGACAGTGTGACTTTAAAATCCTGCCCATCATGGGTGGGCCTGCTGATAACAGCGTAAACCTGAGCCCCGGAAATCTGCTGTTCCCCCGCCTCAAGCCCGAAGGACAGAAGGCCTTCACCTGCCCTCGCCACACTGGCATAACCAATACGGCCAGACCAGCCATAAGTGGCCTGTTTTTCCGCCTCGGCGATAGTATCGTTATAGGCGAGGCCCTCTTTATAGGCATGTTCAGTGACCACGCCTGTGTGGGTGGAAGTGGCCAGATACACGAAGATGCCATCCAGAATGGCAATCACCACAAAAAAGGCAACAATGGCCCATGGTATCCATGCATAGCTTTTAGTCTTTTCGCTCATAGTTGCCTGTACCTGCATTATGGTTTTCCGCTCATGAACACACCATCATACACATCTGCAGCGTCACCACCAATTTCCTCTAGATGAAACATCAGCTCTGCCCGCTTCTTCATTTGCTCATCAGCGGTAACAAACACCCTAAAGTGCCCCACACTATCGGCAAACACCATAAGATTATCAGCCGCCGGGTTCCCCGGCCCCTGCATGCGAATCTCTGTCCCCTCGATGCCATCCAGGCTGAGCTGATAATGCTTATCCTCATGGGTTTTGTTGAGGATTTTCACATCATAGCCATTACGAATACGCCCATCAGACATTTTTACGAATAGTGGGTTTCTGTCATGCAGCACGTGCAGCTCCACCGGCGCCCGCGTGGTAAGACCATAAAGCATCACAGAAGCCACCACCGTGAGGATAGCCATATAATAAAAGGTTCTTGGCCGCAGAAGATGGTTTTTCACACTCAGGATCCCAGCGTGCCTTTCTTCCTGATTATGTGTGGTGTCATACCGTATCAGCCCCTGTGGCAGGCCCACCTTATCCATAATGTTGTTACAAGCATCCACACACAGGCCGCAGGCAATGCATTCCATCTGCAGGCCTTCACGGATATCAATGCCCATGGGGCACACCTGCACACAGGCTGTACAATCGACACAGTGGCCACGCCCCTCCCAGCTTTCACCCTTCTTGTGTTTGCCGCGCTTCTCCCCCCTGTCTTCGTCATAGCCGATGATCAGGGTGTCTTTATCAAACATGGCCGACTGAAAGCGCGAATAGGGGCACATATACATGCACACCTGCTCCCGCGCGAAGCCTGCCATCAGGTATGTGGAGCCGGTCAGCGCCAATATCCAGCCAAGCACAGACCATGGCACATCCAGGTGCATGATCTGCTCCATCAAGGTGGGGGCATCATTAAAATACAGCACCCACGCACCACCTGTGAGCAGGCTAATGATCAGCCACAGGCTATGTGTGACAGCCATTTTCCAGATTTTTTCAAATGACCAAGGGCCATTTGCCAACCTCAAACGCTTGGCGCGGTCGCCCTGCACGATCCGTTCTACCCATACAAACAGGTCGGTCCACACAGTTTGCGGGCAGGCATATCCGCACCAAACCCGCCCGGCCATGCTGGTTGCAAAAAACAGCGCCACAGCCGCCAGCACTAAAATGCCGGTGAGGTAATAAACCTCCTGCGGCCATATCTCGATAAAAAAGAAATAAGCCCGCCTGCCGGGCATATCGATCAGGATCGCCTGATCAGGGGCGTGCAGCCCCCTGTCCCATCGCAAAAAGGGCACCAGATAATAGATGCCCAGAAGCGTAACCATCGCAGCCCATTTCAGCTTGCGATATTTCCCCCACACCCGCTTCGGGTATACTCGTTCTTTCTTTTCAAAAAGTTTAAGGGGGGCAGTGTTGCTCATAATCGGCTCCATAGAGACCAAGTATTGGGGAATAGGAAGGGAATGGGAATGCCCCTGCCACCAGTAGCAGCAGAGGCTTTAGCTTTTAGACGCCCCCACCAAGGGAGTGTACATAAACCGCCAACTGGCGAATGGTGTTTTCATCCAGACGTTGCGCCCAGGTAGGCATCACACCATGCTTTGGCTTCTTGATCTGCGCCATCAGATCAGCCTTTTCACCGCCATAGAACCAGATCGCATCCACCAGATTAGGTGCGCCCAGTTCCTGGATACCTGTGCCATCATCAGCATGACAAACGGCACAATTGTTGGCAAAGCCTTCAGCCCCCGGCAGATCATCCGCCATGCCGTTAGGCAGGGCCAGCACATAGTCAGCAATCTGTTCGATTTCCTCACCGCCCAGCATGTCACCAAAGGCAGGCATCTCAGAAAGCCGTGTTTCATCATGGCCGGACCGAATACCATAGAGAATAGTAGTGTGGATATCATCCACAGTGCCGCCCCATAGCCAGTCGTCATCATTCAGATTGGGATAGCCTTTGCCCCCCGCACCGCCGGTGCCGTGGCAGGTGGCGCAATTATCCTTGAAGGCAGAGGCCCCGCCCGCCAGAGCAAAAGCATAGAGGCCTGGGTCTTCCTTGATTTCGTCAAAGGAGGCCTGCTCAAACGCGCTCAGGTAAGCTGCCCGGCGCGCCTGAATTTCCCCCTGGCTTTCCTTCAGCTGATCATATTGAGTCCAGCTCATGGAGCCTTGGGTGCCTCCACGCTCTCCGCTGCCAGACAATGTTGGCCATGCGGGAAAGACAACCCAGTAGCCGATGGAAAAAATAACACAGATGAAGAACACAATCAGCCACCAGCGCGGTGCTGGGTTGTTCAGTTCCTTAATGCCATCCCATTCATGGCCAGTGGTTTCTACGCCAGAAATGGCATCTGTTTCTTTTTGATGATCAGTCATTTTTCATCCCCTTCGAGAGGAATAAACTTATGGGGTTCAAGCGCCTGTTTACCGCCGGGCCGATAAGCCCATATGGCAATACCCATGAACACTGTGAAGAAGAAAAGGAGGCCGGTGAGACCAGCATTATCTGATAACCAGCTAATCATTATTCACCTCCCTTGCCTGAGCGGGCTGAGCCGTCATGCACATAATCCTGCAGTTCAGCCATGGTGCCAAGCACCTGCAGGTAAGCAATCAGCGCATCAAGCTCTGTTGTGGTCTCCTGACCATCAAAGTTCCGCATATTTACTTTTTCGCCGTATCGTTCGATCAGCCCATCCTGATTATCGCTTTCGCCCTGCGCTTGCGCCATGGCATCATTATAGGCACTTTCGATCATCTCGTCGGTATAAGGCACACCTGTCATTCTCAGCGCTTTCAGGTCATCGCCGATATGCTTCAGGCGCACGCCTCGTTCCGCCAGATGCTGGTAGGAAGGCATAATGCTCTCTGGCACCACATCCTGTGGATGGATCATGTGCTGAACATGCCAAGCGTCAGAATATTTGCCGCCAACCCGAGCAAGATCAGGCCCTGTCCGCTTGGAGCCCCACTGGAATGGATGGTCATACATGCTTTCCGCCGCCAGGGAGTAATGACCATAACGCTCCACCTCGTCCCTGAGCGGACGAATTTGCTGGCTATGACAGTTATAACAGCCCTCACGGATATAGACATTGAAGCCCGCCTGCTCGAGCGGCGTGTAGGGGCGCACCCCTTTCACCGGCTCGATTGTTGTTTCCATACGGAACAGGGGCAGGATTTCAATGATACCACCAATTGAAACAGCGATCACAGTGAAGATCAGCAAAAGGACTGAGTTTTTCTCAAGCTTTTCATGGTTTTTAAGCATGAGTAGCCTCCCCTTCGTTCACATTGCGGGCCGGAACCGCGTCACCGCAAATAGTTTTGTATATATTATAGACCATGATCAAGGCCCCAGCGAGGAACAGCATGCCACCAAGTGCCCGGATCAAGTAGAATGGGTGCATGGCCATAACAGTTTCCACAAAGCTGTATTCGAGGAAGCCCATACCGTCGTACGACCGCCACATCAGGCCCTGCATGATGCCGGACACCCACATAGCCGAGATATAGAGAACAATACCAATGGTAGCGATCCACAGGTGCATATTCACCAGGCGCAAGGAATAAAGCTCTTTCTTTTTCCAGAGCACAGGCACCAGATGGTAGATCGCCCCGAAGCTAATGAACGCCACCCAGCCAAGCGCGCCGGAATGCACATGACCAATGGTCCAGTCTGTATAGTGAGACAGCGCATTCACTGTTTTGATAGACATCAGAGGCCCCTCAAATGTGCTCATGCCGTAAAACGCCAGAGAGATGATCATAAACCTGAGGACAGGATCTTCCCTCAGTTTGTGCCAGGCACCAGAGAGGGTCATCATCCCGTTGATCATGCCACCCCAAGAAGGCATCCATAGCATAATGGAGAAGGTCATCCCCAGGGTTTGGGCCCAATCAGGCAATGCTGTGTAATGCAAATGGTGAGGCCCCGCCCATATATAAATAAAGATCAAAGACCAGAAGTGCAGGATAGACAGACGGTAGGAATAAACCGGCCGCTCTGCCCTCTTTGGCACAAAATAATACATGATACCAAGGAAGCCCGCTGTGAGGAAGAAGCCCACCGCATTATGGCCGTACCACCACTGAATAAGCGCCCCCTGCACTCCGCTCCAGAGCGAATAGCTTTTGGCACTGGTGATGGAAACTGGGATGGAAATGTTATTCCCGAGGTGAAGAACAGCAACCGTAACGATGAAGGCCAGAAAGAACCAGTTCCCCACATAAATATGAGGTTCCTTCCGGTTTTTCAGGGTCATCAGGAACACAATAAGATAGGCCACCCAAACGACAGTCAGCCACAGGTCAGCATACCATTCAGGTTCGGCATATTCTTTACCCTGGGTAACCCCAGTCAGGTAACCTAGAGCCGCCATGACAATAAACAGCTGATAGCCCCAGAAGGTGAACATGGCCCAACTATCGCCCCACAATCGGGTGCGGCAAGTGCGCTGCACAGAGAAATAGCTAGTGGCAAACAGGGCATTCCCCCCGAAAGCGAAAATCACTGCCGAGGTGTGCAGAGGGCGTAGCCTGCCAAAGGTGAAATATTCACCAAAGTTCAGCGCAGGAAACGCCATCTGAAGTGCAATAAACACCCCGACGGTGAACCCGGCTACGCCCCAGAAAATGGCAGCTATTGTGAATAATTTCACAACATCATTATTGTAATCGGTTTTAGTCATTGGCCCAGTCCTTACAGATTCTGTCCTTTAAAACTTGGTTGGCTCTTAGTATTTTAGTGTATAACGTTATAGAATGATGCTCCCGGCAACCAGAACAAGCAAAAGCCCATTAAAGGCCATGATCCCGCGTGTGACGGCCTGCATTTTTCCCGGCCAGCGCAGCGCTGCCAGCCGCCCCCCTGCCCCCGTGAGGACAAGAGCAGGCACGGTGCCAAATCCAAAAGCGGCCATCAGAACAGCACCGGCAAGCGCATCCCCCGTGGAGGCGGCAGCCATCAGGGCTGACATCACCATGCCACAAGGCAAAAAACCCAAAAAAAGCCCTAGAAAATACTGTCTACCGCCTGATTGCTGCCCCATAAAAGGCTTGGCAAGCCGCCCAACCAACAAACCCGCCTCATATGCAAAAGGAAGCCTGACAAAAAATTTTGATTTAAACGCCGGCAAGGCATTGATGAGAAAAATAAAACCTGCTGTCAGCAACAGGAAGACAGAAACATTTTTTTGTGTTTCCCCACCCAAAAAAGCACCTGAAAGGCCACCAGACAGAGCGCCAAGGCCCACATATGTGGTTGTCCTGCCGAGATGGTAAGGCAGAAGCACGGCCCCTTTAAGGCGCTGCAGCATAGGCTCGGCACTCGGGACATTGCCCACAGGGAGCTGGGCCAGAACAAAAGGGCCACACATTGCAGCACAGTGGGTGAAGCCCGTTATCAAACCAGCTAAAACCATGGCCAGAGCCAAGCTTTGCTGTCCCCCATTCGTTAACTGGCAATATTGCAACACAAAATCCACTTTTGGCCCTTTACTCTAGCAGTTGCACCGCCAAGATACTCATCTGGCAGGGAAATGATTTGACAATAGTCAAGACAGACAAAGTCTGTCAAAAAAACTTGGAACTAAAATGGGTTACTGGAAACCGGGAATTCTAAAGACACGATGGATACAAGGCACTATTACAAGGTAAATTATAAGGCTTCTGGCATATCAAGGGTAACAGTAGTTCCTACTCCCTGTTCTGTTTCAATATTCAGGTCTGCCTTCATGTGTATGGCAAGTTCAGTGACAATGGCAAGGCCTAGGCCAAGCCCCCCACCTCCTTCAACATGGATATCATGGGCTTGCTCAAACGGCTTTTTTAATCTGGCAACCATCTCTGGTTTCATGCCAACCCCTGTATCTATTACCTGGATTTTAATGAAGCCTTTTGGGCCAATATCGGCTTTTAACTGGATAGAATTTCCCGCTTTGGAAAACTTAAAGCTATTGTCGATAAGGTTGGTAATAATCTGCTCCAATGCATAAAAATCACCCCAAACATAGCTGACATCTGGTGCGATATACATTTGCCATTCCTGGCCTTTTTCTTCAGCCTGTGGTGCATATTGCTTATCCATATCCTTGAAAATGGAAACTAGATTGATTCTCTCTCTGCTCACTTTAGCGGCGGGAGAGTTAAGGCGGGAAATAACCGCGACATCCTCAATAATTTTTTTCAGCCGCCTACCAGAGTTTGCAATAAAGCCAACATACTCCTGATATCTCTCGTTCTCCAGAGAACCAAACAGCTTCCGTTCCATAATTTCGGAATAGCCAATAATGGCATTGAGCGGTGTTCTGAATTCATGTGACACCATAGCCGCAAAGTTTGATTTTTCACGACTGACCTGTTCAGCCTGTTCTTTTGCGTGCAAAATTTCCAGACTGGCCTTTTTGATCTCTGTAATATCTGATGCCACGCCGCGATAGCCCACAAAAAGCCCATCCTTGCTTTTGGGGTTAGCGGATATGGAAAACCAACGTTCATTCCGTGTAGCGCTAACCAGCTTAAACTCAGCCTTACTGAAAGGTTTCCCCTCGTCCATAAGGCTTCGCAACGCGCCCTTATCCACAAGCGTGCCTATCATTTCCAGAACCTGCACCAGTGTTTTGCCAAGCACACGGGAAGAATTATCATCCACCCCCACCAAAGCCAGACGGGAAGAATAAGTTAACTGGCCTCCTGCATTCGTTTCCCAAAGCCAATCTGATGCATGGTTGCCAAAATCATTCAGCAAAAGCTCAATAACTTTTTTCTGTGCCTCTGTTTCTAACCTTCTGGAAACTGCTTCATCCAGATAGGCATAAAAATTCCTGGCGCACAGCATAACCAGCATGGAAAAACTGAAAAGAAGGGGGATCAAAAACCACCATTTTTCAATGTCGCCCACAATAACCGAGATCAAAGCGACACAGGTCAGGGGAATATTATAGGCATAAGCCGCCTTTGGCATACTGATCAGCGACAGAACACCACCGGCTATCATCCCCACACACAAAAACACGCTCAGTGAAGCAAGCTGGTCATTTTCCACACGGAAGGTAAACAGGATGAAGAGCGCCCACATCACACCAATAAAACCGCCATAAACTATTGCAGCTTTCTCAATCCCTGCACTTGCCTGCTCATAAGTACTGCGGCCACGATGGATAAACCAGCGATACAGCAGATAGCTGCACAGCCCCCACACAGAACCGCCCCAAATTGTGAGAAAAAGAGGGGAAACATACCCCCAGAACATATAAACAGCCAAGGCCGAATTCAGGAAATTAGCACCCATGGCAATAGGCGTGGTTGCCGTCAGTGCCTTGAGCTGCTGCCCTCGAATGATAGACTGCTTTATATCTTCGTCGTTAGTCATATATTCCGTTTAATATCAAATAGTTACCAATAGAAAACGCACAAAACAGAATTCGAAAGACAAAGCCCTAAATAAATGCCAAATGGCTTATCCATTTAATGGCTAAAACCAACATTAATCCATTAAGGTTTATTTTTCGTTATCATGAATTTAGTGTCAGGAAACATGCTACAAGGCACTGTATCAAACACTAAAATAAGACAATTATTTGGCGGTTAAGCAAGACATCACAATTTCCACTTACAGTAGAAGGGCGTCATTAAATAAACCTACCATCTTTAGTGAAATTCAGATAAACTTAGCTCCGAGGGGTTGAGGAGATATCCTGGGGAGGAATTTCCTTTATGCAAGCATTAAGGCTTGATGATGATTATGGCAGCGAAGTGAACGCTGCCATAAAACAGTATTTTATTGGCCCTTCTTTCGCTGAAGGTCATTTCTGTTATGATGCACTGGAGGTGTTTAAAAAGTGCATAACCTGTGATTACGCACAACAAATACTGCGATGGTGGCTTTCTTTATCCACAAACAATTGCAGCCCTTATAAATCTCAGTTGAACATCAACGCCGTTGCACCTTTTGCACAGGATATCGGCTTGGTATCATGCCTGGGCAATCAGGCAGGGCAGATCCGCCTTGCTGGTTCCCAAGTAGAAGATTTGCTTGGCCAGTTTATCACTGGCATGAAAATCTCAAACGTTTTTCCTAAATCCAATGAACTGTGCAAACTTGCATGGCAAGCTCAGGTGGAAGAACAGAGACTGCGATACTATACGAGGGACCTGGGGCATGTAGGCAAGCCCCACAAAACTGTTGGCATCCTGGAACTCCCTTTGCGAGAAGAAAATTCCAGAGGCTGCGCTTATATCCTGTCGCATATACGTCTGATTGACGCATAATTCAGCTATTCTAGGCTGTAAACCCACCGCGCACAGGGAAGGATCGTTGGTAGCCTTCTACATCATCAGGCGTAAAGGGAGCTCCATCAAAAGTGCTATACGTTTCCATCCCCCGCACCTTGAACCGCTCTTGGCCAGAAAACTCAGGGCTACGCTCTATAATCGTGGGGTCATAGACAAAGCTGGCCTGTTCCTCAAGGCCCTCGATCACCTGTTCCCAGCGCCGCATTTGCGCCAACACCCATAGAGCTTTTGATATATGAGGATACGCTGTACCCTTGCCATCAAAAGACAGATAATTTGCAATATGTTTTGGTTTGCCACCCGGATACATAATCGGCTTACATTCCAGACTGCGCAGAATAATATTCGCATCCATATTCAGATATTCCGGCTTGGCCAACATCACGGACAGCGCTTCCAGATTCGAAGGGGCAGACGCCCAAGTCATGGCACGAGCAATAGTCTTGACAACTGCCGCGGCAACATCGGTATGACCTGCCACCCAGCCACGCCTAAGCGCAACCACCTTCTCTGGTGCGCCGGGGTAAAGGTCTGCCTTGGTCACAACAATACGGCCAAGCCCCTCTTCCACCGCAATCTGGTTCCAGGGTTCACCAACACAATAACCATCAATACTGCCACTTCTGAGCGCCTCAACCATACGGACCGGAGGCACCACCTGAATTTCCACATCCCGGTTGGGATTCACCCCGCCATGAGCCAGCCATGACCGGAGTTCATAGTTATGGCTGGAAAAAGGGTGCACCATGGCAAACCTGAGCGGATTCAGCCCTCTTTCTTTGCGGCGGCGCACAACTTGCCGCAAATAGCTGGCCGTATCCACGCGGGAAACAGTTTTTCCTTCAAGCCCCATCTCTCTATGAAGCGCCTCTGAAATGGTGATGGCATTGCCGCCACTGCCCAGCATCAGGGGAACCATCATATCCGTTTGCAAGCCGCCCAGCCCCAGATGCATGGCGATAGGCAGGCCACACAGCATGTGGGCACATTCAAGCTTTTCAAAAGCCATATGATCTCGAATGGCCGACCATGTAGGCAACCTTACAGGCTCTATCTCAATGCCTAAGTCCCTGCCAAGCCCCAGTTCACAGGCGGCCACAATAGGGGCGCAATCTGTGAGCGCAACAAACCCGGCTCGAATAGGGATCAAAGAGGAAGTTGACTCATTCATGGCCAGTTCCCCCTGTTAGGTTAGTCTCCAGCTCGAAAGCGGTAATCACGCTTTCAGCAATCTCGGACATTTTTTTGCTCTGTTGCATCGCAGCCTTTCGCATCACCTTATAGGCTTCCTCTTCCGTAATCCGGCGCCTGTCCATCAACAGGCCCTTGGCACGATCAATAAGCTTACGCCCCGCCAAGGCGGTTCTCGCTTCATCACGTTCCTGGATTAATTTACTGAATGCCTCAAAGCGGTTTACGGCTACTTCTACAATCGGCCGTACTCGGTCCTTTTTCAGGCCATCAACGATATAGGCACTTACCCCTGCTTCCATCGCCCGGCGAATAGAATCACCATCTGCCTGATCGACAAACATGGCAATGGGGCGGTGGACGGCACGAGAAACCTCAAACATATTCTCGAGGGTATCCCTGTCCGGGTTTTCCAGATCGATGATCACAACATCAGGCTCTATGGCCATGATACGCTGATGCAGGTTATTTGCCGTTCGGATCGTCACAACATGAGTATAACCCGCCTCAACCAAAGCTTCTTCAAGAATGGCTGCCCGGCCAGGGTCTTCGTCAATAACCAGAATGTTTAACTCTTTGTCTTTCATTCTCTTGGCACCTACACCCGCAAAAGAACTAAAAATATGGGGTGCAAACCGGTTTCATGCCGGTTTGCACCCCTCTATCCTGACTAATAACGCTTATGCAGCATCTTGTACATTTTTTCCTTTACCTGACTTCCCCTGATGCCCTTTTTCATACTCTTCAAGGAAGGTCAGCAGCTCCTCACGATATTCATAATATTTGGGGTGATTCACCAAATCCTTGCGTTTGCGCGGCCTTGGCATGTCCACTTCCATAATATTACCGATTTTTGCGTGTGGGCCATTTGTCATCATGACACAGCGATCAGCCAGCAAAATGGCTTCATCTACATCATGAGTGACACAAACGGCTGTTACCTGTGTACGGCTCCACACTTCCATCAGCACTTCCTGCAGTTCCCAGCGAGTAAGGGAATCAAGCATCCCGAAAGGCTCATCAAGAAGCAATAATTTCGGAGAAAGCGCAAAGGCGCGGGCAATGCCTACCCTTTGCTTCATACCGTTTGACAGCTCAGACGCCAGCTTATGCATGGAAGCACCAAGGCCAACACGGGCCAGATAATATTCCACGATGTCCCGGCGTTCACTATCACTGGCATGAGGGTAAACCCGGTTCACGCCCAACAGCACGTTTTGATACGCTGTCAGCCAGGGCATCAGGCTTGGTGCCTGAAACACAACAGCCCGCTCTGGCCCGGTGGAAACCACCTCCCGGTTATCAAGCACAATACCACCGGCAGATATCTCGGTCAGCCCTGCCACCATGGAAAGCACGGTGGATTTGCCACAGCCCGAATGGCCAATAAGGGTGATGAATTCACCCTTTTTCATCTTCAAATCAAAACCATCCACCACTGTGAGTGGCCCCTTGGGTGTGGGATATACTTTTTGAAGCTGCGAAAACTCCAGATAACGTTCTTCCACGGGAGAAGCAGCAGCATCCATATAAGCCTTTGGCAAGCGCCCCACATGAATAGGATCCACATCAGGCAGCACCCGCTCCACATCATCCGCTTTTGCGGCGGCTTCCTTGCCGGCTTCAATCATGTAATTGGTTACGTCAGCACGCAGCTTGGTGAAATTTTTATCATGATTCAGGCTGGACCGCAGACGTGGCCGCTGAATGTCCACATTGAAAACGGGCCCAAGCGTTGCACCAGGCCCCGGTGTCAGCGGGATAATACGGTCAGCCAGCAAAATGGCCTCATCCACATCATTGGTGATCAGGATAATGGTTTTCTTGTCATTTTCCCGAATGGCGTCCAGTTCATCCTGTAGCTTCGCCCGCGTGAGCGCATCAAGCGCAGACAAAGGCTCATCAAGAAGCAAAACTTCAGGCTCAATAGCCAAAGCACGAGCCACAGCCACTCGCTGGCGCATACCACCGGATAGTTCGGTCGGTTTTCTGTCCCGCGCATGAGACAGGCCCACCATATCAATATATTTGCTCACCCTTGCAGCGCGGTCTTTTTTACTGTCTTTCTTGAACACAGTATCGACCGCGAGGGCAATATTGCCCTCTACTGTCAGCCACGGCATCAGGGAATAGTTCTGAAAAACAACCCCACGGTCAGGGTGCGGGCTGGTAACCGGCTTACCGTGATGCAGGATTTCCCCTGTCTCTGGCTTCGTGAGGCCAGAGATCATTGAAATCAGTGTAGTTTTCCCTGCACCGGAGAAACCGACAATCGCCAGAAACTCACCCTCTTCAATCTGAAGATTAATATCGTTCAGAACTTCGGTTTTGTCTTTGCCTTCCCCGTAGGACAAGCTCACATCTTTCAGTTCCAGTATGGTACCCATATCATGACCCTCCTAGCGAGAAGCAGTGTGAGTGAAAGCAGCCTCAAGGGTCATCATCAGACGGTCCAGAAGGAAACCGATGATACCAATAGTGAGAACAGCCACCATGATTTTGGCCAGAGAGCTGGATGACCCGTTCTGGAATTCATCCCAGACAAATTTACCAAGACCAGGGTTCTGTGCCAGCATTTCTGCCGCGATCAGAACCATCCAGCCCACGCCCAGAGAAAGGCGCATACCGGTAAAGATGAAGGGCAGCGCAGAAGGCATAATCAGCTTCTGGATCTGCACGCCTTGAGAAAGCCGGAGCACACGGCCCACGTTCAGAAGGTCTTTATCAATAGAGGCCACACCAACAGATGTGTTGATTAGCGTTGGCCATAGGGAACAAAGGGTTACGGTGATCGCTGATGTGAGGAAAGATTTTTCAAACATCGGATCATCAGACACATAAAGCGCGCTCACAACCATGGTGACGATAGGAAGCCATGCAAGGGGGGAAACAGGCTTAAACACCTGAACAAGCGGATTTACCGCCGCACTCACCGTAGAGGAAAGGCCAGCCATAATACCGATAGGCACCGCCACAATTGTTGCCAGCAAAAAGCCCATAAACACCGTTTGCAGGCTGGTCCATATCTGATCCAGATAAGTTGGTTTGCCAGTATATTGGCGGATTTTCACTTCGGCATCCGGGTTTTTCGCAAGCTTTTTGGCGTTGCGCTTTTCCTGCCGCTCATAAAAAGCGACCTCTTTGAGGCGCTCAGCTTTATGATCGTCCATCAACTTGCCAAATTCCTCTGCCACTTGGGCTGGGCCAGGAATGGTGCCAAGGCTTGTTTGTACAGTTGGTGCTGCCTGCGCCCACACAAACAGGAACAGAACAAGAGACACAAGCGGAATACCCAGCCCCTGCCATAATTCTTTGGTTTGACGTTTGATATCTTCCCCTGCAGCCATACGCAAAATTGGCGTAATCCATCCCAGGCCCAGAATAGTCAGATAACTATCAATTTTGTTAATCAGTAATGTCAGACGCAACTGCTTTGCTTTTTTTGCTTCTTCTGCAGCAGCATCTGGCGTCGTGTTGGCGACTTGTGCCATTTTACTCAACCTTTCTTAGGGCTCTGGGCGACACGGCTGCACCGCCCAGAGAAACTCCAATATTTTGTTATTCAGTTTCGACCTTATTTGCTGGCACCAGCGGAGCTCGCTGTTTGGCTACCTTTCAGCCCAATCGGGAACTGATCCAGATAGGCATTAGGCGCGTGGCCATCAAATGTGATATTGTCAATGAAGTGTGTTTGAGGATCACGGTAACCATCTGTTGCCCAAGGAAAATCCTCCTCAGCCACAAGGCCCTCTTCCATCAGCATCTTCGCGGCTTCCATATAGATTTCAGGCTTATATACTTTTTTGGCTACATCATGATACCAGGCATCGTCTTTCTGCTCGGTGATTTGGCCCCAGCGACGCATTTGTGTGAGGTACCAGATGGCATC
>JBNKGK010000036.1:12277-15537 GCA_050289785.1 Kordiimonas sp. | reverse complement strand
GCTCATTACCCAGAACATCATCAGGTAAACTCAGCAGATCAAAAGCAAGAAACCAGTATATTTCAGGCCATTTGCAAGCTTTAGCTAGCTAATCTCATGGTAAAAAAGGCAACCGAATCAGAGCCAGTTGGGGTGGTAGCCCTTACTGGCGGTACCGGCTTCCTTGGCACACATGTCATGGAAAGCCTGATCAATGCAGGCTATCACGTCAAAGCGCTTACACGCAGGCCGCAAGCTGACAGAAATTCTGTTACATGGATTGAAGGCGACATTAACAACAACGCATCACTAAGCCGTTTGTGTGAAGATGCTGACGTTCTCATTCACTGCGCGGGGCTAGTTAAAGCACTTAATAGAAATATTTTTTTCGATGTAAACGTAAATGGTACCAAGGCTGTTTTTCAGGCTGCTGCCAGGCAGGGCATTAAACGGGTTTTGAATATTTCCAGCCTGGCTGCCCGAGAACCCCGCCTTTCGCATTACGGTGCAAGCAAAGCTGCAGGTGAACTGTTATTAAGCGCACGGAAATGGCCGTTTTCCTGGGTAACCATTCGCCCGCCCGGTATATACGGCCCAGGTGACTTAGAGATTTTAAAGCTATTCAAGGTCACTAAACTGGGTTTCCTGCCTGCCTTGGGTAGCCAGAAAAACCGCTTTTCCATGATCCATGTTGTTGATCTGGCAAATGCCATTGTCACTATGGTTCGTTCTCAACATAATAATGATGTTGTGGAAATAGATGATCTGCATTCAGGTGGATACCGTATTGCAGATGTAGCCAAAGCAATTACCCAGGAATCCCAAAAGGCACCTGTAATCATCACCTTGCCTTTTCCCGTTCTGGGCTTTCTCGGCATCATGAACGACTTATTGTCGCAGATCACAAGAACAGCTGTAACACTCTCTCTATCCAAAGCCCGCTATTTGTGTCATTCCGATTGGACAGTCAGGAGCGCCAGACGCCCCTTGCTTGACAACTGGGAGCCAAAATTTAATTTGACTTCGGGCCTCAAGGATACCATGCAGTGGTATCAGAAAAACGGGCTTTTATGATCGAGCATCTCTCGATATAAGATGAACCCAGACATACTAATTTATAGGCGAACAATATGGCCAGTGCAGATACTCTTCAAAAAATTTACGATATCATCGCTCCCTTTAACAAAAAGAATATAGAACTGAGCCCTTCGACCACATTTGCAACAGATTTGAATCTTGATTCACTCACTGTAATGGACCTTGTTGCAGAAATAGAAGACGAGTTTGATATTGTGATGCCCCTTAACCTGTTGCCTAATCTGGACACCATTGAAGATGTCACGAATACGGTTGAAAAAATTGTAGCAGAAGGCAACTAACGCTGTGGATTTGTTAGATAAATTTGATTCCATTCTCGCCCTGCGTGCCTCCCTGCCCTTTGAAAAAGCAGACCCTTTCAAAGTGGTGATGGATGAAATTATATCCGAAACCGAGGCTGTTATTGCTGGCCGCCATACCATTCTGGCCGGCACAAACAATTATATGGGCATGACCTTCCATGAGGAAGCAATTCAAGCCGCCAAGGACGCTCTCGATAATTTCGGCACGGGTACAACCGGTTCTCGCGTCTTGAATGGTACCTATGGGGGCCACAAACAGCTAGAAGCCACCATTGCCGATTTCTACGGTATGGATCACTGTATGGTTTTCTCTACGGGCTATCAAGCCAATCTGGGGATAATCTCAACGCTTGCTGGCAAAGATGATTATGTCATCATTGATGCTGACAGCCATGCCTCTATCTACGATGGCTGTGCGATGGGCAATGCTACAGTGGTGCGCTTCAAACATAATGACGTCGAGAATATGGAGCGCCGCCTCAAGCGGTTGCCTGCTGATGCAGGAAAGCTGCTTGTTGTGGAAGGCATCTATTCCATGCTTGGTGATGCAGCGCCACTCAAGGAAATGCTGGAAGTTGCCAAAAAATATGGCTGTACAACACTGGTGGATGAAGCTCACTCTATGGGGTTTTGTGGCCCTAAAGGGCGCGGCGTTGCTGAAGCTGAAGGTGTAGAACATCTTTGCGATTATTTTGTAGGCACCTTTTCAAAATCAGTGGGTACTGTTGGTGGTTTCTGTGTCTCAAACCACCCCAAATTTGATGTGCTGCGCTTTGTATGCCGACCTTATATTTTCACTGCCAGCCTGCCGCCCAGTGTTGTAGCCTCAGCTAACAAAGCCATTGAAGCAATTAAACATAGTGATAATCGTCGCGCCCACCTGTGGGAAAATGCCAGACAGCTCCACACTGGCCTGAAAAAAGCTGGGTTTGACCTTGCAACGCCTGTAGCCCAAAGCCCGATTATTGCGGTTCATCTGCCAGATGTGATGCTCGGTACAAAATTCTGGGAACAGCTGCTTCTTGAGGGTGTTTACGCCAATATGGCCGCACCACCAGCAACTCCTGCAGGCATGTTCCTCTTGCGTGTCAGCGTGTGCGCTCAACACACCTCAGAGCAAATAGATCTTATTATAGAAAGGTTTGTTGAGACTTCTAAAAAAGTCGGGCTAAAGTTAAACCCTTAGGCTAATAGCAGTCTGAATCAAGCTATTCTAATCAAAGGCGCTATTTAAAGGCGCCTTTTTTTTTGAGATTCCAAAACAGACTGATACCAGCGAACACAGGATGGCGCCGCATCCAGTCTGTGACTTCAATTTCCACGCCAGAATGACGTCTGATCTTCCATGCCAGATAATCAATACCGCCATCAAATGTCATGGAGGCTTTTACAAGACGTAGAAAACTAACCAGTTTTCCATTCATCCTGCGATACCACCAACGAAAACGTCCCCGTATGGTTGGGCCACCTTTCATATCCGTTGCCACTGTATGATGTAAGTCTTGTAACACGATAGGGGTCAGCCGATCATAGCGCTGCTGATCCAGCAAATAAATCTCCTCCCCCTTCCCTCTGGGCTCAGACCTTAGTTCAGAGGCATACGTCAATTCAAAGGCCTCAACCCACAAGTCACACGACGTTTGAAGCGCAGGGAAAAGCTCCAAAACATTAGTAAACATGGTTTTAGAGGCCTCAGCAACAGCGGCGGCAATACGATTTTTCGCCACATTATCTGCTGGCAAAAGAAGCAGGCAAGGCTGGCAGAAACGTGCCCACACAGATACATTCATACAAGAAGGTTTGACCCTGTATTCAAGATCCGCAACAGACAGAACAGCATATTTAGATCTAACTGTCATCCCGGCCGCATCTATTTCATGA
>JBNKGK010000036.1:6062-12267 GCA_050289785.1 Kordiimonas sp. | reverse complement strand
AACAGGTAGTTTGCGAACTGTAACCACCGTTTTTCATAGGCGTTTTTATAATCATCAACAATGACATAAAAATCGAGCATCTTGTCTTCTATTTCGCCTGTTCGCAGGCAGGAACCATAAAAGATAACCCCCTGGACACAAGCGCCGTAGCGCCCTGCAATATCCCTGGCAGCAATGACAATAGGCTCAGGCACCTCTTTCTGCCATTCATCCAGTATAAACGCTGTAAGGCTTTTGCTCACGAGCCTTCCCAGTTCATTTCAGTGACAAAAATGTCAGGCTTTTGTTGCCCTTCAGAATGATATCCTGTCCCTCTTGAGGGTGATAGATTTCACCGTCCAGAGTTACTGGGTCTGTACCTGATATTCTTATTTCATCAGCACAACGTACATGCGTGCCTTCAATACTTTTTTTACCATACCGCCCGGAAATCAGCCCTTTAAGCGCTCTCCATACGTTACCACCACCCAGTTCAACAGCAGAAAAGCGAAGCCCCCCTTTTCCTTCCTGGCCATAAGGGCGCAAGCCCAAAAGCAACCGATCAAGTGTAGTGCAGACGACGGCAGCAAAACGCCCATCCAGATGCCCGCCGCCAACAACCTGAATTTTCATGGCATCCGATCGCATAAGGCTATTGTTCTGGTTTCTACCAAAAGCAGACATAATAACCCTTGAAGCTGCATATAAATGTGCCAACCAGTTAGGTAGACCTTTTGAATAGGCATAAGTCCTGCACCAATCAATTGTCTTAACAATGCCAGCTGTGCCAAAAAAGGTACCAACCTTCACGGGTGAACCATCCCCCATATCAAGCTCAATCAATCTTCTACGAACGACCCTGTCCGCAAGAGCGCCTGCCCTAGCCACCTTCAATATCTGCCTCAAGACTTTTTCGGGCTTGCCCTTAAATCCCAAATCAGCAGCGGTCATATTGGTTTTACCACCAGGTAAAAACGCTATAGGAGGCACAATAGAGAATGGACTGCGTTTCAATATTGCAGCCAAAACAGCACCTATTGTGCCATCGCCCCCATTAATCACGAGAATGGATGGACTAGCCTTGGCAAAAAAATCCAGAGCTTCCTCAACCGTTTCGATACCCTGCAGTTCGAAATGAACGACATTCGCGCTTTCAGCCACAACCTGGCGAACATACTCCAGCCGCTCGTTATTTGTTGTGCTAAGCGGATTAGAAACAACCGCGACCAAAGGCACAGCAACCCCACTCGTTACATCTTTTTGGTCTAAATGCATGTATTTGGCAGCCTTAAGGTTATTTTATGTACTATTTTTTACATTCAGGCCATTACATAACCGGGAAACCGCTGTGACGCAAACCTAACGATGCTTGAACAGGCGCCTTTTTTTCTTTTGATCGTCGTCATTATTAAAAAGATAAGTCAGAGTGATGGGCATAGCATTCACGCCAGGCAGCACTTCAATCATCACTTCTTCTGCATCTGGCTTTGAAAGACCGAGCTTTGGATTATTGGAAAACCCAAAACCCTCTGAAAAAATATCAGCCTTACCATTCGCATTTCTGTCATGCATCACCACTAGGGCGTATTTGCCAGCACCCGGCAATGGTATACAAAGCTCCTGTTCATAAGCGAGAACGGGATTGTCTATACGAACCAGCTTTTTACCCTTTTCCAGGAAGTCATCCGGGTTACTGCCATAAACCTGGGCTCTGAGGTTGCCTTTTATGTCTCTTATATTCTGCACTTGCAGCAAAGCGGCAGCGCCGGTCTCATCTGCTTTGCAGCCCACTTTATAGGGAACTTCCGGGTCGATCTCTGTTCCTGGGTCTTCAGAAACAGCCGGCCAACTATGTAAAAAGAAGACCCCCAATAGGGTACTCGAAACAAACCGAACAAGACTTTTCATTGCATTCTCCGCCCCCAAACACCACCCTAATGCCGCAACATGGTGGCAGAATTATGTTTCATATGCTGTTAAATAGTGACAAATACAATATATTTCGACTGTTCATCAGGGAGCTGGGTCTCATTTATATGATTAGTCATATTGATCGATACGTTCTTAAGCAAGTCATGGGGCCATTTTTGGCTACTCTGGGTGTTGCTGGTCTTTTGCTTATTCTTGAACGCATGCTAAGGCTGTTTGACTTTGTGGTCAATCAGGGCGGGCCTGTGAATATCGTTTTCCAGATGCTGGCTAATCTAACGCCTCATTATATGGGGCTCGCCTTGCCCATTGGTTTATTTCTGGGCACCCTTATAGGGTTCCGTAAACTCTCCCTTTCCAGCGAATATGACGCGATTACATCCTCTGGCGTTGGGTTACCCAGGTTAGTCCGCCCGGTTCTAATACTGGCTCTTTTATTAATGGTCTTGAACACTATTCTGGTTGGGTGGGTACAGCCATACAGTCGCTATACCTATAAAGGCCTTGTGTTTGACCTTCGAAGCGGTGCCTTGGGTGCCAGCATCCGGGTGGGTGAATTTGTCAGCATTGGTGACAAAATGACCATGATGATAGAAGAATCACGCAACAAGGGCGCTGAACTCCTTGGCATTTTTGTTGATAGGCAAGATGATCGAGGTGGTACTGCCATCACAGCCAAACGCGGTGGTTTTTTTGCAACAGACGACGACCAGACAATCATCCTGAAGCTTTATGATGGTACCCTGGTGGATATTGATGAACGACAGAATAAGCCCCGCGTGCTTACGTTTGACGAACAGGCCCTAAAAATCAAATTGCCGGCTAAAGAGAGCTTCCGGGAGCGCGGCGGCGAAGAACTTGAGATGACCCTGCCGGAACTGTTCAAGTTTCATGATGACCCTGTTTTTTCTGCTAAGGAGCGAGCTACGATCACCGGCAGCCTGCACTGGCGCCTTATGCATAGTCTCAGTTTTCTCGTCTTGCCATTTCTGGCAATACCAATGGGGTTAACAAATAAACGAACCGGGGGCAGCACTGGTATTGTTGTCGGGCTTACCATGCTCATCGTCTACAATGAAGTTATGGAAACTATGGAAGCTGCTGTCGCGGGTGGATCATCCCCTTACATGACCATATGGCTGCTCTTTGCCATTTTTGCCGTCGTTAGCACCCTACTTTTCCGCATCACTGCCTTTAAAGTGGGGGGGGATCCCCTTGGGTGGGTGAATGCCATATGGGCGGCGATCAGCACTCCTCTTACACGGCTGGCAAAAAGCATCATGGGGGTTCATAAATGAGAAGGCCCTGGATCAAAAACATTCTATCAGCCATTTTACCATTGGATAAGATGGCCCGGTATATGGTGCGTATGCACCTTGGTCGATTTTTTGGCATCCTTTTTGGCCTGACCGCCACCTTGCAACTTCTTGACCTGATGGCACAGGCCGACGAAATCATGGCCGCAGATGGGGCAACATGGGCCTCGATTGCGGCTTATATCAGCATGCGGGCCCCTCAGCTTATCAGCCAGTTTGCTCCCTTTACAGCCCTTCTCGCCAGCCTTCTCACCTTAGCGACCCTAAACCAGAACAGCGAAGTGATTATCATGAAGGCAAGTGGTATGTCTGCACATCGCATATTATTACCGCTAGGCATGGCCTGTTTTCTTATTGCAGCGGGGCATTTTCTCTTCAATGAAACGATTGTCGTGAAAGCCAGCGCCGAGCTGAAATATTGGCAAGATAATGATTATGCTGTTGACCTGCCCCCAAACAGCAACCTAACGGACAAGGTATGGGTGAAAGAAGGATCCACCATTATTCTAGCAGAAGCGGTCAGCCAAATTCACAATCGGATTGTCCTAGACAAAATCTCAATTTATGACCGGGATGAAACCGGCCATATGAAAGCCATAACGAGGGCAGATTTTGCGTGGCATCAGGATGACAAATGGACACTACATAACGTGAGACGTTTCAATGTGAACACTCATGAAATGACAGTAAACCCTGTGATCACCTGGGATATCACTACCCCGGCCCGACGCTGGCTGGCACTCACTGTGAAGCCTGCTCATGTATCCTTTCTGCAATTGTGGAAATCTATCAAGCAATTGAAGGAGGAGGGCCTACCAACAAGTAGGCTCATGTCCAGTTTCCTGCACAAACTGGCTGCACCCGCCTCCACATTATTGATGCCATTGCTGGCTGCTGTAGCCGCATTTGGTGTTCACAGGGCAGGAAACCTGGTTCTCCGCCTTGTATTTGGCATGGCCCTCGGCTTCAGCTTCTTTGTCGCCGACAATTTCATGCTTGCCATGGGTGAATTTGGTGTTGCCCCACCCTTTTTGGCATCATGGGCCCCTTTCTTTCTGTTTCTGCTTGTCGGCTATGCTGTTATCTTCCATACAGAAGAGGGAAGAAAAAAATATAGTTTAAAGTTGAACCAACGTGAGTAACAATCCACAGGACGAGCAAACAAACCACCGCGCCCGCGTGGCTGGCGGTGCAGGGCATGCTTTTCTCGGCCGCATGGGGGCTCTCATTGAAACAGTGTCCGTTGTTGTTTTTGGCTGGATTTACGGCGCAGAAACATTCGGGCTGTTTGCTGTTCTCTGGGCCTATGTAAAAGTCAGCACCACTGTTTCTGACGCAGCCATGACAACCGCGTTGCAGCGTTTCGTCCCCCAAAGCAAAGGAACAGATGCCGAGAAAGTTGCTGGCTTTGGCATCAAGTTCAGCTTTTTGCTCGCCTGCCTTATCTCGACCGCCATTTCCGTGTCAGCAAATGATCTCGCTACTTTTATTAATGCGGCTTCTGGCGACGAAGATAAGCTTGCCTCCATTATCCGTATTTATATCTGGATACTTCCCTTCTGGACACTTGTTGAAGTGTCAGCGGGTGCCATCAGGGCCAGGCGCACATTCGGGCCTGAAATCAGGGTACGCGTATTTTATGAACAAGGGTTGAGACTGCTTATTGCCGTTATTCTTGGGCTTTCTGGCCTTCTCAGCTACGGCTTGTTTATTGCTCATTTCACCAGCGTCTTCCTCGCTGCAGCGCTTGCCCTCAGGCTGGTCGCCAAACATTATGATATCAGCGCAATTATCAAGGCACCCATGATTGGGGCCATACCGAAAACCATGCTCTTTTATGGCCTTGCCATGATACCGGCTAATCTGGTGAAAATGCTGTTTAGCGAATTTCCTGTGATGTTACTTAATTTCCTGCTGCCTGGCGCCGCCGGGGCTGCTGCCGGTGGCTATTATGCTATTGCACGGAAGATAGCTAGTGCCCTGCAAGCGGTCAGGCGCACGTTTGAATATGTTATTGCCCCTATGGCTTCAGAAAAAGCAGGAATAGGTGACAGTCATGCCCTTGAGGATATGTACGCGTATGCAACACGCCTCTCCATATCCATCGCCCTGCCCTTTGGTGCGGCACTGATCCTTGCTCGGCATGATATCCTCGCTGTCATGCGGCCTGAATTTCAGGCCGCAGCCGCAGCTATCGCCATTTTATGTACCAGCCGGGTTTTGGAAGCTGCCATGGGCCCTTCTTCCTCAATCGTGGAAATGCTCGGCCACCGCTGCCTGCCCCCACTAAACGCTCTTTTGGGGCTGGCAGGGTTTCTGGGAACTGGTGTCATTTTGATCCCCACTTACGGCGTGACAGGCGCAGCCATATCTTCGGCTATAGGCGTGAACACCACAGCCCTTTTAGGCTTTCTGCAGGCACGCTTTATGTTGCATACATGGCCATATGATAATCAGGCTGTAAAACCCCTCTGTTTATCCATTACCGCGTCTGCTCTGATTATTGGCCTTGTGCCACTTAGCACTAAATGGCTACCACCAACCGGAATTATCACAGCCATAATCACTCTGTTCCTTGCTCTTTTCGTGCTGGTTCGCTTCGGGCTCACAGCAGAAGATGCCGCTTCTCTTGGCAAGCTAGGACGCTTGCTCAGACGACAAACAGCTTAGCATTAATTGTTGCAAATCTTGCTCTGTGCTTTATCCCTTTGCACACGATTATTTGGCAGAGGGTTGAAGCCGTGAGCACAGTGAACATTCGTAAAGTTGATGATAAAACAGGCATTAAAGAGTTCGTTCGTGTAACTGAACGCATTTATGCGGATGATCCAAACTGGATTCAGCCCCTGATGCTGGAACGACTGGATGTTTTGCTCCCCGAAAAGAACCCTTATTTTGAGCATGCCATTGCCACCTATTGGGTAGCTGAGCGCGGCGGCCAACTTGTTGGCCGTATATCCGCCCAGATTGATGATCTCGCC
>JBNKGK010000036.1:0-6052 GCA_050289785.1 Kordiimonas sp. | reverse complement strand
CGGTTTTTTTGAAGCCACTGATGAAGAAGTAGCTCACGCCCTCCTCCGCACAGCAGAAAACTGGCTAAAAGAAAAAGGCATGACAAGGGTTTCTGGCCCCTGGTCACTCTCTGTAAACATGGAAGTTGGTAACCTGATTAACGGCTTTGATACTCCTCCTTGCGTGCTGATGCCTCATGGCAGGCCAGATTATGATGGCTGGCTTCAATCCTATGGCTTTGCCAAGGAAAAAGATATGTTCGCTTACCGGCTGGACCTGGGTACAGAAATGCCCGAGCGGGCCCATCGTATCATCCAAATGGCTCAGAAAAACAAGCGTGTTACCATGCGGCCGATCGACATGTCCCGTTATGAAGAAGAGATCGAAGTGATCATGGATATCTTCAATGAAGCCTGGCAGGACAATTGGGGCTATGTGCAATTCACAGATGAAGAGGCAAAACACGCGGGTAAAAGTCTGAAACCAGTCGTGAAAGCCTACCGCACCTATATTTGTGAGTATGACGGCGAGCCGGTTGCCTTCATGCTAACCATCCCGGATGTGAACCATAAAATTCGTGATTTTAAAGGCAAACTCTTCCCCTTCAATATCTTCAAGCTGCTCTATCGCATGTTTAATGGTAAGGAAGATCGTTGCCGTGTGCCCCTGATGGGTGTGCGCAAAAAATTCCAGCGCGGCCCTCTTGGCGCTGCCATGTCCATGTGGATGATCAATGTGAGCCGCCAGCATGTGGAAGAACGTGGTGCCTATTTTGGGGAACTGGGCTGGATACTGGAAGATAATGACGGCATGCGTTCCATTCTGGATGAAATCGGCTGTAGAATTTACAAAACATATCGCGTGTATGAGAAAAAAATAAGCTGAATATTTGTCTGCGCCCTCGCCTAACACAGGGACATAATAACCCGGAAAAAAATATTTATTTCTGTCATGGCGGTTTTTCTGGTGTCAGGCGTTATTTATACGGTGAGACTTTGGGTCGTTGAAATAGCATGAGGGAACAAGTCATGATAAAAACAGTAACCATTGCCAGTGCTTTAATGGCCACAATAGCAACTGGTGCTAGCGCCCAAAGCATCAAATCATGGAATGACCCCTATGTGGCGGCCACCCCGCCAACACCGCTATTTGGAACACATACACCGGTGCGAAACTGCGATAGCATGACTTCCCTACCCCTTGAAAACACGGTTATCACTGAAGCTACAGAAACCCCAGCAACAGAAACTGAACCAGCCCTGTGTAATATCACTGCCGTTGTAAAACGATATGAAGAAGATGACCCTATCACGGTATGGGTAAACCTGCCTGTATATAACTGGAATGGTCGATTTATGGGTATAGGCGGGGGCGGATATTCTGGTGGCACAAGAGCGTATGCGCTACACCAAAACCTTTCGGGCTTCGCTTCGGCGACAACTGATGCAGGACCTCGCACCGTACAGCCCGGGCGTAAAGTCAAAAATGGTGAATTCGGCCTGGATGAATATGGCAAGCTTGATTGGCGTGCTATCCGCAACTTCGGGCACAGAGGCGTCCATGTCATGTCTGTTATCGGCAAAGCCATTACGGCAGCTTATTATGGCAAACCAGCAAACTATGCCTATTTTAATGGTTGCTCTACAGGCGGACGTCAAGCCATGACAGAAGCGCAGATGTACCCGGAAGATTATGACGGCATTTTAGCGGCTGCCCCAGGGATAAACGCAGCAAAATATGTTGCAGGCCGCATTTGGGGCCAGTTACACATGGAACTGAGTGGCAATTTCGTTCCAAAATGCAAACTTGATGCGGTAACAGCGGCAGCTGTTACCAGTTGTGATATGATTGACGGTGTAAAAGACGGCATTATCGGCAACCCCCGCCTTTGCTCATACAGCCCCGCCACATTCGTAGGTCAAAATGTGGCAGGCTGTGGCACCTTCACAGCAGCAGATGCAGACATTGTTCAAAAGGCGTGGGAAGGCCCAAGCAAACGAGATGGCTCCCGCAAATGGGCCGGTTTTGCAATAGGTACTCCGTTAGAAACATTACAATCTACGGAAAAAAATCCGGAAACCGGTGAATGGCAAACCAGCAGCGCCTGGAATGGCTATTTCCTCTCATGGCATCGTTATTTTCTGTCTCAAGACCCAACTTTGCAGATTGGTGAGATGTCTCGTAACCAATTTGAGGAATACTGGGATCAATCCGATGAAATGTATCAGCATATATACTCTGCTGAAAATGCAAACCTGGATGCTCTAAGCGCCAGAAATGGCAAAATACTGATCTGGCATGGAGAAACAGATCACTATATCCCTGCCTATGGATCAATAAACTATTATCAAAGAGTTGCAGCCCGCCTTGGCAGCATGAGCAAGGCCAATGAAACCATACGCCTATTTTTAGCCCCAGGTGTGAACCACTGCGGCAGAGGCAAAGGGCCAACACCTACAGCCATGTTGGATGCCCTCATGAGTTGGGTGGAGAATGGCAAAGCGCCAGAACGCCTGCTTTCTGTAACAAGAGATAAAGAAACCGGAAAAGTCACTCGCTCCCGCCCCCTATGTCTGTACCCCAAGGTGGCTCGCTACAAAGGTTCTGGCAGCACGGACAAGGCGGAAAACTTCGTCTGTGCAGATAGCTACTAACCCGATTGCATGAGCCGGACACCCTCGTCCCGCTCAAAGAGATATAGAAGCACCCGAAGCGCCTGGCCACGTTCGCTAGCCAGCTCCGGGTCTTTATTTACAACCATACGGGCATCATCTCGCGCCAGCTCAATCAGGTCACCATGCTCTGCAAAATCAACCAACTTGAACTCTGGCAAGCCGCTTTGTTTCACCCCAAGTATTTCGCCACTCCCCCGAAGCTTCAAATCCTCTTCGGCAATCAGGAAACCATCTTCCGTGTCCCGCATGATCTGTAGGCGCGACCGCGCCACCTGCCCGATCTGATTAGCCCTCAGGAGGATACAGCTTGATTTACCCGTACCTCGCCCCACACGCCCGCGAAGCTGGTGAAGCTGGGCAAGGCCAAAACGCTCGGCATGTTCTATCACCATAATGGTGGCTTCAGGCACATCGACGCCCACTTCAATCACCGTAGTGGAAACCAGCACCTGCAATTCACCTTTCTGGAAGGCTTCCATCACAGCGTCTTTCTCTGGCCCCTTCATGCGGCCATGAACTAGCCCAACTCTATCCCCAATGATAGATCTCAGCGCAGCGTGGCGTTCCTCTGCTGCAGCGAGATCAAGCTGCTCTGATTCTTCCACCAGAGGGCAAACCCAATAAGCCCGAGCACCTTTTGTTACTGCTCGTTTGATGCCACCTGCCACCTCTGAAATCCGGTCCAGCGCCACAACACGAGTATCAATAGGCTGCCTGCCGGGCGGCTTCTCCCTGATCTGGGAGATATCCATATCCCCATACACCGTAAGCGCCAACGTGCGGGGAATCGGCGTGGCTGTCATGCCCAATGTGTTCATGCCTTTCAGCGCCTTCGCTGAAAGAAGCATCCTCTGATGCACACCAAAGCGGTGTTGCTCATCAATGATTGCCAACCCAAGATCATGAAAATGCACATCATCCTGAATGAGGGCATGGGTGCCCACAAGGATATCAATCTCGCCTGCGGCAAGCCTCTCCAACACCTCTTTGCGAGCTTTCCCCTTGATGCGCCCCGTAAGCAAAGCCACACGCAAACCGACTTGCGCAGCAATAGGTTCAATGCTCGCCAGATGCTGGTTCGCCAGAATTTCCGTGGGGGCCAGCAAGGCAGCCTGTGCGCCTGCTTCCACCGCAACAGCCATCGAAAGAAGCGCCACCACGGTTTTACCACTGCCGACATCGCCCTGCACCAAACGCAGCATGGCCTGCTTGCCTTCAAGGTCAGCGATAATCTCTATGAGTGTTTTTTCCTGATCACCTGTTAAGGCATAAGGCAAGGCCTGCAGTATCTTTGCCCTAATCCTGCCATCGCCTTTGAGAGGCCTACCTGTGCGCCGCCTTGTGCGCTCTCGCACGATGGCGAGGGCAAGCTGTGTGGCAAGCAGTTCATCTGCGGCAAGTCTCCGCCGTGCTTTAGACGAGGAAGACAGCGCCGTTTCATCCTCCGGATGATGAATGGCTTTAAGCGCCTCCAGGAAGTCTGGCCAGCCTTCGCGGCTTAACACACTGGCATCATGCCACTCAGGCAAGGTTGGCACTTTATCAACGGCGGCCCCAATCGTCTTTCTAAGCACCTTGGCGGAGAGGCCCGCCGTAAGTGGATAATGGGTCTCCAAAGAAGGCAGTTCATCGGCCTTATCAAGTGGCACCATATAATCCGGATGGGTCATTTGTATCTGATTGTTATAATGCTCCACCTTGCCGCTGATCAGCCGCACCTCACCTTCCGGTAATTGAGTGCGAAGCCATTCTGCCCGAGGGTGAAAAAACACCAGAACCATCTCGGCACTATCATCCCGCACCAGCACACGGTAGGGCGCTCGTTTATTGTGGCCGGGCCTATGTTCCATCACCTTTACTTCAAGCGTGGCAACGGAACCCGATGCCGCATCCGCTACCTTTGGCCTGTAGGCACGGTTCACCAGCCCCGTTGGCAAATGAAACAGAAGATCAACCAACCGCGCGCCAGCCACACGCTCCAACGTCTGTCTGTTGCGCTTGCCTACCCCCGGCAGGCTTTCAATATCCGCGAAATAATCAAACAGCACTTCAGGCCGCATGGCCGCTTAACTCCCGAAAACAATAGAAAAAGACGCAAGTTTCCCTTTATCGATGAGGAACCATAGCTTATGGTGTGCCGCCCGGCAAACAGGCAGTGATATAAAGGTGCTAAAATGACACGTCCGACCTATGATCCACATGGCGATATTGACCTTGAAAACCGCAAGCGCCGCTTGGTTTTCAGGGCATGGCACCGGGGCATTAAAGAGCTTGATCTGATCTTCGGGAATTTTGTGGAAGCAAATGTTGCAGACTTCAGTGAAGAAGATTGCGCCTGGTTTGAAACCCTGTTTGAAGAGCAGGATCATGATATCCTGAAATGGGTTACCAAAAAAGAAGATGTGCCAGAGGCTTTTCAGGGGCCAATGATGGATCGGCTGCAAAAGCTGGACTTTATGGTGCTGAAAGCAAAATAACCAATAATAGCGACACCCCACAATATGCTTCTCAAACAGCTTGCAACGGCGCAAACGCCCATGATCGCTGCCGGGGTTCCCGGTGGTTACGATGCGATGTTGCTCGCACAGCTGGCGGCTTATGCTTACAATGAGAAGAAAGCCCCTGCCCTGCATATCGCAAGAGAAGACGCCCGCCTGTACGCACTGGCAAGCTCCATCAGGTTTTTTGATCCAAAGCTGGAAATTATCATCTTCCCGGCTTGGGATTGCCTGCCCTATGACAGGGTGAGCCCTCAATCCGAAATCGTGGCGAGCCGCATGGCGGCGCTGGCCCGCCTGAGCGCAGGCAAAACCAAGGCGCCCCGGCTGGTGCTCACCACAATCAACGCCGCCCTGCAGCGTGTGCCCATGCCAGATGCTGTTAAAACGGCCAGCTTTTATGCGGAACCGGGTGATCAGGTCAGCATGACGGACCTGACAGATTTTCTGGCGGCTAATGGCTATGTGCGTTCCGGCCAGGTGGTAGAAGCTGGTGAATTTGCCGTGCGTGGTGGCCTGCTTGATCTGTTCCCCTCAGGGGCAGTAAACCCGCTCAGACTGGATTTTTTTGGGGATACGCTGGATACCATCCGTGAGTTTGATCCGCTTGACCAGCGCACCACAGGCAAGGCGAAATGCCTGGACCTTAAACCCGCCAGTGAATTTTCCCTGAGTCCGGACAGCATTGCCCGCTTTCGTCGGAATTATGTGAACAGTTTCGGCCCCGCCAAAGGTGATGATCTTCTGTATGCCGCTGTCACGGAGGGTCGTAAATATCAGGGGGCGGAACATTGGTTACCGCTATTCCATGAGGAAATGGCCACCCTATTTGATTATCTGCCAGAGCCTGTTCTCACCATGGACCCCCAGACAGATGAGGCAGCAAGTGAGCGGCTGAA
>JBNKGK010000035.1:0-15675 GCA_050289785.1 Kordiimonas sp. | reverse complement strand
ATCCCGTTGGCTCTACAATCATTTTCATACGCTCGGCAAAGAAACGCATAGCCCTGACAAGCTGGTCATCACTAACGGTAACGATATCATCCACCTTTTTTTGGATAATCGGGAAAGTATAGTGGCCCAAATGAGTTGTTAAAGCACCATCCGCGATGGATTTTGGCACAGGAATAGTCACGATCTCCCCTTTTCGGAAAGATTGTTGGCCATCATTTCCGGCTTCTGGTTCAACCCCGAGCACCTGACAATTGGGGGAAAGAGCCTTAGCCGCAAGGGCAGAGCCAGAAAGCAAACCGCCCCCACCCAGGCAAACTAGCAGCATATCAAGGGGGCCTGTTTCCTCAATCAATTCTTTGACTGCTGTACCTTGTCCCGCCAGAACATCAGGATGATCATCGGGAGGAATAAGCGCCATGCCACGCTCTGCCGCGATTTTGCGGCCAATCGCTTCGCGGTCTTCCTGATACCTGTCATAGTGTATCACTTCAGCCCCATAGCCTTTGGTCGCTGCCACTTTGATTGCCGGAGCGTCATGGGGCATAACGATCACAGCTTTAACCTCCTGAAGCTGTGCCGCCAAGCTCATGGCCTGAGCATGATTACCGGAAGAATAGGCGAGAACACCTTTCTTTTTCTGCTCCGCAGGCAAAGAGGCAATCGCATTAAATGCACCACGGAACTTAAAAGCCCCTACACGCTGAAAATTTTCAGCCTTGAAAAACAGTTCTGCACCCAAATGCCTGTTCGCTGTAGAAGAGGTCAGGACCGGTGTTCTGTGAGCATACCCCTTAATGCGCTCAGCAGCCTCCATGACGTGCTGATACGTTGGCAACTCTGGCACATCACTCATTCAAACTATCCTTTTTAACTTAACAGGCGTTCCCATGCGAGCGCGTGGCTCACAATGGTATCCAGATCATCATAATCAGGCACCCAACCGAGCTTTTCCTTCACCTTATCGGCCTTCGCCACCACTTTGGGGCTATCGCCAGCCCGACGCCCTTCCATATTCACCCTGAAATCAACGCCGGAAACGCGCTTAACCGATTCGATCACCTCAAGCACGGAAAACCCATGGCCGTAACCACAGTTCATGGCACCACTTTCACCGCCGCCCCTGAGCCAACCAAGGGCTAAACGGTGAGCTTTAGCCAGATCGCTTACATGGATATAATCCCTCAGCCCCGTACCATCCGGCGTGTCATAATCTGAGCCAAACACACTGAGCGCCTCCCTTTTGCCCAAGGCGGCCTGGCAGGCCACTTTAATGAGATGAGTGGCATTAGCTGTAGACTGGCCAGTGCGTCCCGCGGGGTCTGCCCCCGCCACATTGAAATAACGTAGTGCCACATAAGCAAAATCATGCGCTACGGCCACATCCTTCAGCATCAATTCTGTCATCAGTTTTGAGGTGCCGTAGGGCGAGAGCGGTAACAGCTCCGCCTCTTCCCCGATCGGCACCACGGCAGGATCACCGTACACAGCAGCTGTGGAAGAAAAGATAAATTTCTTCACACCATGCTTAACACAGGCTTCAATGAGCGTGCGGCTGTTGGCTGTGTTATTGCCATAATATTTAAGCGGGTTGCTCACGGATTCCGGCACCACGATGGAGCCCGCAAAATGAATAACAGCTTCAATATCATGTTCATCAAAAAGCTGATCCAGGAGCGCTGCATCCCCCACATCGCCAACAATCAGCTTGGCATCAGGCGCAACAGCCTTTTCAAAGCCAGTGGTAAGATTATCAAGCACAATAACCTGCTCGCCAGCGCCTAACAGTTCCCATACCATGTGGCTGCCGATATAGCCTGCCCCGCCTGTTACCAATATGGTCATTACCCGAACTCCAAACCTTTATTTATGGCGATTAAAATCATCTTCGATGCGGACGATATCATCCTCACCGAGATAGGAACCTGATTGCACCTCAATCAGTCTGAGCGGAATTTTACCAGGGTTTTCAAGCCGGTGGATGGCCCCAAGCGGCAAATAGATGGATTCGTTTTCGCTGAGAAGCTTTGTCTCGCTATCCCGTGTGACAACAGCAGAGCCCTGCACAATCACCCAGTGTTCCGCCCGGTGATGATGCTTCTGCAAGGAAAGCCGCTTGCCGGGATAAACCTCTATTTCCTTCACCTGAAAGCGCTCGCCCATGGCGAGGGTGCGATAATTCCCCCAGGGGCGGTAAACAGTGGTGTGAAAATCCGCCTCGATCCGCCCTGCTGACTTGAGCTGTTCAACCAGCTTTTTCACATCCTGATCATGACGCTTGTCCGCCACCAGAACCGCATCATCCGTATCCACAATGATCAGGTCTTCCACCCCCAGGGTGGCGATCATCCGGCCATCACTATGCACATAGGTGTTTTTCGTATTCTCCAGCATCACGTTGTCAGGGGCCACATTGCCTGCCCCGTCCTTTTCCTGCACGTCCCAGAGCGCCGAGAAACTACCCACATCAGACCAGCCAAACTCAGCGGGAATAACGGCCGCTTTCTCGGTTTTTTCCATGATGGCATAGTCAATCGAATCTGCAGGCACGGCTTCAAATTCTGTTTTGCCAAGCCGCAGGAAGTTCATATCCGTCTCTGCGGCCGCAATCGCGGTTTTCACAGCCACCAGCATCTCCGGCTGCAGGGCTTCCATTTCCGCAAGGATTGTATCAGCGCGGAACATGAACATGCCGCTGTTCCAGCTATAGCCCCCCTCATCCAGATAGGCCTGCGCCGTGGCGGCATCAGGCTTTTCACGGAAACTTTCAATCACAAAGGCCCCGTCCACAGAAGCCACACCAACACCCTGTTTGATATAGCCATAGCCGGTTTCCGGCCGTGTTGGCGTCATCCCGAAGCAGCAGAGGTGGCCTTCTCTCGCCGTTTTCGCCGCCAGTTCCACCGCTGCATGAAAACCCGGCAGGTCCATAATCACATGATCAGAGGGTAGCAGCAGGAGAATGGCGTTCGGGTTCACCTCAACAGCTTTCAGCGCTGCTACCGCAACGGCCGGAGCCGTGTTACGGCCCACTGGTTCAAGAATCAGGGCTTCAAGCGGCTGATTAATCTTGCCTACCTGTTCGTTCACAATAAAGCGGTGATCTTCGTTCGCAACAACCATGGGAGCGGCAAAGCCATAGCGTTTGCCTACACGCTCCAGCGTCTGCACAAATAGGCTCTTCTCCCCGATGAGGGGCAGGAATTGCTTGGGGAATTTGGAACGCGACAAAGGCCACAAGCGCGACCCACTGCCACCGGAGAGTATAACCGGCAAAACATCTTCAAACATCATTTAATCAGCCTATCTTAGAATTAGGATCTGTCTTCATCGCCGGACAACCATATAAGGCTGTGAAGTAATCGCAAGCCTGTTTGTGCGTATTTTTGCTCACGGAAAAGACCGGAGGAAATGGCCTGCAAAACAATATCCCGTTTCATGTAACTCCAGCAATCGTGGTGAAGGGGAACCCCTCCAGCCAATTCAAGCATATAAGGTTGCACCGCCTTCATATAAGCCCTTGTTCCCAGATTATGGAAACTATCCACTTTACCTGAATGCGCAACATGCCTCTGATCGCCGCTGTGCACCTGTAATTTTTGTGAAGATATGTTTCGTAACTTTTCCCTTCTGTATTGCTGGTTTTTGCTTAAGTCCTTACCGGGCCAATCACCGCCTTCAAAAGGCAGAAGTAACAAATCATCATTCCCATATTGATGGAACATATCCCTTGCTAATACGGCTTTTTGCCGGTCCCTGCTGCTCAAGGCCAATTCCGCTTGCAACAACCGCCAGTCATTTAATGGTTCAAACGTGGTTTTATTGTGGTTCATAACCTGCACAGGAAAACCGCAATGCCGCCACCCTCGGTCCATGATGTAATAGAGATCACCCAAGTCATTTTCAGGCACACCAAGAGCCAAAAGCCACTCAAATTGAGTTTGGATTGAATGGAATGCCTGATGCAGAAAATCCTGCTGGTACAAATAGTGAATGCGCCCTCCTCTCTTCATAATCATTTTTGGTAATAGCCTGCTGGGCTTTAAGAATTTCCCCATCTCATTGCGGTATAGCCCTACCAGGCTCCAAGGATTATGGTACCGGAAACTCTGTGCAGCAATTTTAAGTGCCTTGGGCAAAAAATCATGGAACCCAACAGGAAGATAAGGGAAAAATGAACGTGTTCGCCCACCCGAAGCACCGCCCCTGACCTGAGCCACACCGGAGAGCCTGCACCGACCCAAATCCGCCTGATACAGGTTTGACGTTCCCTGAAACCGGTAGGCCGCTCTTCTGGCAGCCTCAATTGCGGATAGGCTCTCCTCTCCGATATTATTCAAATATTGAACAGAATGAAGGCCAAAGTGCCTGACAAGCCGCCTCGCCGCCTTCTGGTCTTCACCGTCTGAGGCACCCCCAAGAAAAACCTCGATATTTTTGCTACCTGCGGCAAGCTGTGCCCCCAAAACAAGGCGTGTATCCTTCCCTCCAGACAAATCCAGAACCAGACCGCCATCAGGCAACGCCCTGCGCATGGCACTGGCAGAAAGGATTTGTTGCTCTACCGCTCTCTCCAAATTTTGTTGATAATCTTCCTGAACCACATTTCTCAACGGCTCAAGCGAGAAAGGAATGAATTTCACCCTGTTGTTTTTGTATCGCACATAATGATGAGGGGGAATTTTATGCACACCCGCCAGCCCAGTGTGTGTCCAGCCACCAACACCCAGTGCCATTTCAAAAGCACTGGAAACAAAATCCCGACTTAGCGCACTGCCTTCCAACTGGCATGTTTTCTCCAACAGATGCAAACTGTTAGAGAAATAGTGTTTCTGCCCCCTGACTATATAAAACAGAGCATATTGTGACAATGTATCAGGGGATATAATCATTGCCCCATCAGGAGAAACACTGGCACAGCAAAAGACCCCAGTAAGCTGATCTGGCATCTCTCCCTTTTCAAGTGCAGATAAATATCCATGAAACCGGGTTGGTGCATCACTCACGGGCATAAGAGGGCTGAACGCTATATCCCGATCTATCGGAGCCCCATCCCAGAGAAATAAATGGCCATCATGCTTAGAGGCTGGTGCAGAGGATATAATCAGCATGCCATCATTTTTGATGACATCAGGTGTCTGGACATAACCACCAAAATCACTGGCGTTAAAATCATTTTTCTGCGGAGAAAAGCCTGTTTTTTCCAGATTGATTGCGAGCAGGAATCTCATTCATGTTTCCCGAAGGCGTAAAATAGAGAATATCCCCGAATCATAGTACAGAATTTCCAGCATTTGCTCGATCAAAAGACTGAAACATAGCTGATGAAACAAGCTGAGACCTTATCTGTATAGCAGCTTTTTTGATTGTCACGTCAATATCCCTATCAGAACTTGCTCTAAGCGCGACGGCACAAACTTCATAACATGAAGCCCAATCCCCGCCAGGATAGAGATGAGCACCAGTTGCCTCGCCCCCCATAAAGTCTGGCGCAACGGCTGGCCTGCCAAAGCTGGCCGCTGTGAGCATCACACCTGAGTTCAGGCCCATGATATAGGGGCAAACCACCACATCAGCTGCCTTGAAATAAATCTGTAGCCTCTCATCCTCAATATGTTCGGGATGCACAAGAATATCAGTATGAGCCTCAGCGAAGGCCTGTATTTCCTTCATATATTTTTTGCCGCCCGGCCTGCCGGCGATCAGCACACGCAGGCCTGGACCCACTTTTTCCCTGAGGGCATCAAGCCCTGCCAGAAAATGCCGTGTGCCCTTCTGTGGTATCATCGCTCCAAACAGCAGAAACACTTTATCGCTTGTCTGTAAACCAAGGGCCGCCCTTGCCTCTTCCTTTGTTATATCATCCGCATAAACGCCCACATAAGAAGGGTGTGGCACATGAAAAAGCTTTTCTGCTGGCAGATGATAATAGGGCTCGCACAGGCGCGCAGTCGCCGGATTCATAATATGAATATGATCAGCAAGCATAGCAAATTCATCGCACAGCCATTGTTCTTCCATGGGGAATTTGGCCCCATGCGACAGGATATTATGCACGGTCCAGATAATTGTGACCCCCGCCGCCTTCTGCGCTTTCACATGCTCAATAAAGTTCTTGGCGGCTTTTCTGGCAGCTCTAGCGCTTTTCAACCCATCAAATATCCGGTGCAGCCAGTGGTAATGAATAAGAACTGGCACACCGGCCGGGGCCTGGCTCACTTCAGCCGGGGAAGACAGCGGCACACAGGCATAGCCATTTGCTGGGGCTTCAGAATAGAGCATCTGTAAAAAAGGGTTGCGTTTCACCTTGGGGTAATAGGCCAGAAGCCGCACATCCTGACGCTTGCGCCCAGATTTCACAAGCTCAGCAACCGCCTCTTCACACCGCTCGGCAAAGCGGGATACCTGTTTCTCTTTTTTCCTGAGCGTCAGCACAGCTTATTATCACCTCAAAGGGTCTTTGCATAAAGCACCCCCTTGTATATAACAGGCGCATATCAGGATCAGCCATTTTTTGAGGTTTTCATGCAGATTGAAGAAACATCCCTGCCCGGCGTTTATATTATCACGCCAAAACGCCATGGGGATACGCGGGGCTTTTTCTCTGAAACTTTTGTGCAGAAACAATTTGATGGGGTTATCCCCGGCGTTCAGTTTGTGCAGGATAACCATTCGCTTTCAGAGCATGCCGGTGTGATCCGCGGCCTGCATTTCCAAACCAAACCCCATGCCCAGGGCAAGCTGGTGCGCGTGCCGCGTGGCCGGGTGCTGGATGTTGCTGTGGACGTGAGAGCAGGCTCCCCCACCTTCGGGCAGCATGTAGCAGTGGAACTGAGCGCAGAAAACTGGAAACAGCTGTGGATACCCGCAGGCTTTGCCCATGGCTTCTGCACGTTAGAGCCCGACACAGAATTTTGTTATAAGGTGACAGATTATTATGCACCAGAGTGTGATGCGGGCATCGCCTTTGATGACCCTGATCTGGCTATAGACTGGCCCTTCACGCGGGAGACGGCCCGCCTGTCGGAAAAGGACAAATCCCTGCCACACTTGAAAGATATCAAACCACCCTTTACCTATCAGGGGTAAAGGGTGGGCAAAGCGGAAAGTAACCCCATGAAAATTCTTGTCACCGGCGGCGCTGGTTTTATCGGTTCAGCACTTTGCAGATATCTGGTGGGCACCCTTGGCCACACTGTTATCAATGTGGATAAGCTGACTTATGCAGGCAATATTTCAAGCCTGAAGGAAATTGAAGACAGCCCTCACTATCATTTTGAACAGGTAGATATCTGTGATCGCGCCGCGCTGGACAGGCTTTTCAGCCAATACCAGCCAGACGCCGTGATGCATCTGGCGGCTGAAAGCCATGTGGACCGCTCCATCACCGGGGCGGGGGAGTTTATCCAGACCAATATTGTTGGCACCTTCCAGCTGCTGGAAGCCGCCCGCGCCTATTGGCAGGCGCTTGCTGAGGAAGCAAAAGCCGCATTCCGCTTTCTACATGTCTCTACAGATGAAGTTTATGGCTCATTGGGCGCGGATGGCCTGTTTGAAGAAACCACGCCTTATGATCCGTCTTCGCCCTATTCGGCCTCCAAAGCATCAGCCGACCATCTGGCGAACGCCTGGTATGAAACATACGGCCTGCCGGTAGTTATTTCCAACTGTTCCAACAATTATGGCCCCTATCACCTGCCGGAAAAACTGATCCCGCTGATGATTCTAAACGCGCTGGATGGCAAGCAACTCCCTATCTACGGCAGCGGCACCAATGTGCGGGACTGGCTGTATGTGGATGATCATGCAAAGGCGCTGTTCACCATTCTCACCAAAGGCCGTTTGGGCGAGAAATATAATGTGGGCGGCAGGAATGAACGCACCAATCTGGATGTGGTGGAAACCATTTGCACCATCCTTGAAGAACTGCGCCCGAAAAACACCTCCTACAGCGAGCAAATCACCTATGTGACAGACAGGCCAGGCCATGATGCCCGCTATGCCATTGATGCCACCAAGCTGGAGAACGAGCTTGGCTGGCGTGCAGAAGAAAATTTCGAAACCGGCATTCGCAAAACCATAGAATGGTATCTGGCAAATGAATGGTGGTGGGCACCGCTCAGGGGCCATGCTTCTGAACGCAAAGGCGTGCTGGCCGGGGATAAAAAAGCATCATGACGTGTCGGAAAAAGTCCCTCGCCTTTGGCTCGGTATACTTTTCCCGATTTGATAAGAGCATACCCTGTCTAACGATAGAATTTAAAAGGCTAACCTCGGCAAATAAACGATGCCTGAGTGAAGAAAGAACAAAATGAAGGAAAGTACACTGAACCCATGCTGGCATGGGTGAGGGACTTTTCTTCAAGGAGCGTATATGACCCATATTTTTGTGGCGGGCAGCACCGGGCAAGTGGCTCTTTCTCTTGAGGAAGAGGCCCAAAAGCGTGGCCTGCCGCTCAGCACCCATGGTCGCCCGGGTTTTGACCTCACAAACCTTCAGGGGCTCGAAAATACGCTTTCCATTTGCGGGGCAACGGCACTGGTGAACGCAGCCGCCTACACGGCTGTTGATGCAGCGGAAGACGATAAAGATACAGCGGGCGCCATCAATAAGGATGGGGCAGCCGCCCTAGCGGCCGCTGCAGCCAAACTGGATATACCCTTCATTCATCTCTCCACGGATTATGTTTTCAGTGGTGAGAAGGAAACAGCTTACACAGAAGAAGACCAAACAGGCCCCACAGGCGCTTATGGCAGATCAAAGCTGGCAGGTGAACATGCCGTCAGGCAGGCAAACCCCAAGGCCATTATTCTCCGCACGGCATGGGTGTACAGCCCCTTTGGCAAAAACTTCCTGAAAACTATGGTAAAGTTGGCTGAAACCAGAGATGAGCTGGGCATCGTGGCAGACCAGATTGGCAACCCCACTTATGCGCCGGATATCGCCAAAGCCATATTGGATATCCTGACTGTGATAGAGAAAACAGGCTGGCAATCATCATATGCTGGTGTGTTCCATCTGGCAGGCACAGGCAGCACCACCTGGCATGGTTTTGCGAACGCTATTTTTGATGCGGCGGCAGAGCATGGGCACCCACGGCCAACAGCCAAAGCCCTGACAACAGCGGAGTATCCAACACCGGCCAAACGCCCGGCGAACTCACAGCTGGACTGTACAAAGCTTTATTCCACATTCGGTATTCGCCTGCCTGAATGGCAGGAGAGCACCAAAACATGCGTGAAACGCCTTTCCGAAAACGGCACACTCGGTTAGGCTGTGCATCAATTCAGATCAATTTGATTTTTAGAGGGTAAATATGAAGGGTATCATTCTGGCTGGGGGGCTTGGCACACGTCTCTACCCCATCACGAAATCGGTGAGTAAACAGTTGCTTCCTGTCTATGACAAGCCGATGATCTATTACCCGCTAACCACCCTGATGCTGGCGGGCATCAGGGACATATTGATCATTTCATCCCCTGAACACCTCCCCCTTTATCGTGACCTTCTGTCTGACGGTAGCCAGTGGGGCATTAACCTTGTGTACGCCGAGCAGCCAGAGCCCGGTGGCCTTGCCCAGGCCTTCCTGATCGGGGAAGATTTTATTGATGGTGAGCCCTCTGCCCTCGCTCTTGGCGATAACATTTATTATGCGGCAGGCTTCACGCAGTATCTGAAACAGGCTGGCAACGTGCAAAAAGGCGCTTATGTCTTTGCTTACCCTGTGGGCAGCCCAGAAGCCTTTGGCGTGGTGGAAATGGATGCAGACGGACGTGCTATTTCAATTGAAGAGAAACCAGCCGACCCCAAAAGCAACCTGGCTGTGACCGGCCTGTATTTCTATGATAAAGACGTGGTGGACATTGCCAAATCCATCAAGCCCTCCCACCGCGGCGAACTTGAGATTACAACAGTGAATGAGGTGTACCTGAACCGGGGCGACCTGAATGTGATCAAGCTGCAGCGGGGCACCGCATGGCTGGATACCGGCACGGTGGATAACCTTCTGGCGGCTGGCCAGTTTGTTCAAACCCTCGAAGCACGTCAGGGCCTTAAAATCGCCTGCCCGGAAGAAGTGGCATGGCGCTCTGGTTTCATCAGTAAAGACCAGCTAGCCGAAATCTCCGCAAGCTATAAAAACAGTTATGGCGACTATCTGAAATCCATCCTGAAATATGGAGCAGATGGGCACCCCATGTAGAAAGACTTAACCTTTCATGTTTCATTGGCCCAAAAAACAGCGCAGAGCATGCACCAAAGAGGATGTGCATTTTTTCCTGCTGTTATGCTTAGGCCGAGACCCGAAAGATGAGATGGAGCTAACAGCTAAGGTGGGGGCCCCTTCTTTTGGGGTATGCCGCTCCTACCTGGCATCAGGCATCTTTAGGCGCACCTTGCTGGACCCACTCATTTTAAACCGCAGCCCCGCCTGGATTGCTTTCAGCGAAACACAACAAAAGATTTTGCAAAAGGGCCTTAAAAGCCATTTTAGCCTGAAAGCCAAACCGACTGACTTAACGGACTGGTGTACCTGCCTTTTGCTTGTGATGAACAGCCCCCGCTTTTTAAAGGCATTTGAGGCTGCTGATCACCCGTACAGTTTTTCCTGGCTTATCCGCCGCCTGCAAAAAGCGCAAGACAGCGGCCATAAAAGGATACAAGGGGATATTGAAACCCTGTCCCCATCCGAACTATCCGGTTATGCGCTTGATCTCAATCATCCAGAGCGTGTTCTGCTTTTAGAAGTGTTCATCAATAATGATTTTATTGGCAGCACCTACACAGGCAACCAGCGGCGGGACATTCAGGAACAGCATGGCGGTAATGGCTTATCCGGCTTCACCTTCAAAATAGCGCTGCCACCGCACCTCGCCAAACTGGATAAAATGGTTGTTCATGTTTTTGAACAGGATAGCGGCCAGCCCATATGCGCAGGCAAGGAAGTGGCCAATATTGGCGCACGGCATGAACATTACCTGAGCAAATTATTACATGAACTGCAGGAACTGCGTACCAGCACGATCATTGACCATCCGCGCTTAACCAGTTGCCTTGACCGCATCGAAGAAAAACTCCCCAATATTCAACAATATGCGGCCTTGCCACTCGCAGATTACACAGATCATGCCCGGCTTTTCAGGACGCGCCCTGCCCCAAAAACAAGACGCAAGCTGCCTACAGCCGCCGTATTTGACCCGGGAGAGAGCCATACCAAACTCAAAGCTGCCAAAGCAGACCTTCTGATTTTTAGCAGCGCCGGTGACCGTTTGTCAGACCTGGCCATTGGATGGTTATGCCTCGCTGCGGCTGAACAGCCCAAAGCGGATATTTTCTTCGCGGATCATGACACCATTCGCCTGAACGGTGACCGCACAACACCTGTATTTAAGGCCAAGTTTGATTATGATCTATTACTGGGCCGGCCAGATTATGCCTGTGCCTATGCCATCCGACGAGAGGCCTTTGAGGCTGCAGGCGGGCTGGATAACGCTGCAGCGAGCGCGGCCCACACAGATCTGTGGCTAAAGGTTTATGAAGAGAAGAAAGAAACAGGCTTTCATCATGTTGCCCAAACCTTATGGCGGCGACAGGAAGGCACACCGTTCGCCACAACTGAGGACCATAGACAAGCGCTGATAGCACATTTTGAAAGGCAGGCAATTCCGGCCACAGTGCATGACCACGAGGATCGTTTCGGCGGAAAGGCTGAAGGTCTTTTGTCTGTGGACTGGCCACTTGATGAAACCATGCCAGGGCTTGCCATTATTATCCCCACACGGGATGGGCTGGACCTCACCAGAGCCTGTGTGGAAAGCCTGAGAAAAACACTGGCCCACCCGGAACACACAGAAATTATCATCATGGATAATGGCAGCACCGACCCAGCCATGCTGAAATGGTTCCTCGCGGAAGAACAGGCTGGCCATATCCGTATCATTCGCCATGATGCCTCCTTTAACTGGGCGGAAATCAACAACAAAGCGGTAGCCGAATGCGATGCCCCTTACCTGCTGTTCCTCAATAATGATACTGCCGCCACCGACAAAGGGTGGGACATTGTGCTGCGCAGGCAGCTTAACAGGCCAGACATCGGCAGCGTGGGGGCACGGCTGTTGTTTGAAGATGGCACCATCCAGTTTGGTGGCTATATTCTGCACCCGGAACGTTTGGCTGTGAAAGAGGCATATGGTGACAGCCCCATTGGCGGTGGCTATATGAATCGCAGCCAATTGCCGCATAAATGCAGTGCCTTGATTGGCGCTTTTCTGGCTTGCCGGCGCGAGAGTTTTGAAGCCGCCGGAGGCTTTGATGCAGAGCATTTCGCGGTTGGTTTTAACGATGTAGATTTCACCATAACACTGGCTGGAAAAGGCCTTTACAATCTCTATTGCCCGGAAATTACCTTCTACCATTTTGAATCAAAAAGCCGAGGGTATGATCATCAAGATGAAGTAAAGTTCAGACGCGAACGCGAAGAACGAGACCATCTGAAGCGCAAGCACAAAACAGCCTTGGCTCATGATCCCTATTATCCCAAAGCATTTCTACCCTATGAACCGGCTTACACTTTGCTTGCACCACCGCTGGCGGACGAGTAGGGTCTTTGGCGACAAAAGCGGCGATTTTCTTGAAACTGTCATGATAATCCGCTATCCGCCAAGGTATATGGGAAATTTCAGGTATCTAGTTTGATGTTCAATAAGCTGAAAGCGCTGACACGCACCACAAAAAGCGATATCAAAGCGCTGAAGAGAACCGGCCTTTTCATGGCTGGCTGGTATGAAAAACAATATCCAGAGGTGAAAAACAGCAAGCTTAGCCCCATTGAGCATTATGTCCGCATTGGTGATAAGAAGGGCTATAACCCTAACCCTTATTTTGATACGGCTGTTTACCAGAAGCGCTATAAGGCATCATTGCATTTTCCAGGCCCTACCCCCGTACATTACGCCAAGGTGGGATGGAAAAAAGGCCGCTACCCCTCGGATCGTTTTTCGCCCAGCCTCTATCTGAAATATTATCCGAAAGTAGCAGAAAAAGGCGTGGAGCCATTAAAACATTTTCTCAGAACAGGACGTAACAAGGGCCATATCGCTTTCCATCGCCGTTTTGAAAGAGATGAGTTCGCGCATCAGGCCGATGATATGCACCTCATCGCCCAATCAGGCTTGTTCCGTGAGAACTGGTACAAAAACCATCATACGGACCTGTGGTATTACACTGATGACCTGCTGATGCATTATGTGACCAAAGGCGCGAAAGAAGGCCGCTCGCCCAACCCCTTCTTCAACACCGTCTGGTATCGCCAAACCTATGCTGAGGAGGTGGGGAGCCAAAACCCCCTGGCCTATTATATCCGTGAAGGCATGCAAAAAGGTCATCAGCCGGGGCCTGATTTCTGCCCGGATACTTATCTGGAAGATAATGATGACATCAGGGAAAAAGGCCTGGACCCACTAGCGCATTATATAAACCAGGGTCTTAAAGAAAAACGCCCCTTCCCGAGAGCAGGCAACAAGTCACTTGAGAGCAAAGAGGTGGATGCCTCAGCCACTCTGCCAATGGAAAGCGGCTTTCGTGCGCTAATAGAGCATGAGCCCAAGCCCCTGGCGCCAGCTAGCACCGCCTATAACCCGAAGGCGCTGAACATTCACTGGGTCATCCCGGACTTTGCAGCAGGCGGTGGCGGGCACATGACCATCTTCCGCATCATTCATCATCTGGAACTCGCAGGCCACAAGCAGGTCATCTGGCTACATAACCCAACCATGCATAAAAGTGCAGAAGCGGCTTATGAGACCATCATCAAACATTTCCAACACTTTTCCGGGCAGGTGAAGCTGGTTGATGAAAGCTTTGTTGAGGCCTCAGGAGACGCACTCATCGCCACAGATTGCTGGACTGTATGGCCAGCCCTTTCAGCAGACAGATTCATCCGGCGCTTTTATTTCGTACAGGATTTTGAGCCAAGCTTCCATCCCATGGGGGCCAGCTATCTGGCTGCAGAAGCCACCTATAAAGAAGATCTGGACTGCATCTGCGCCAGCCCATGGCTCGCTTCGCTCATGCAGGGAAAATATGGCCGCTGGGCCAAACCCTTCTGGCTGGCCGCCGACAAAAACATCTATCGCCCCAAAGAAAAAACAACGCCAAACCCTGTGCCACGCATCGCCCTTTATGCCCGGCATTTTACATCCAGGCGCGCTGTTGAGCTGGCCATGCTGGCCCTTGAAGTGCTGGCGAAACGCGGCGTGGCCTTCGAAGTGGATTTCTTTGGATCCCGGCTCGGCTTCCGCACAGCCCCCTTTAAATTTGTGGACCACAGCGTGGCCAGCCCTGAAAAACTGGCAGAGATTTTTCAGGAAGCGGATATTGGTGTGGTTTTCTCCGCCACCAACTATTCCCTCGTACCACAGGAAATGATGGCCTGCCATCTGCCTATTGTGGAACTGGACGGGGAAAGCACCCGTGCTATTTTCCCTGAGGATACAGTAACACTGGCCAAGCCAAACCCTGTGGATATTGCAGACAAAATAGCCACACTGATTGCTGACCCGGCAAAGCGGGCCGCTCAGGCAAAAGCCGCCTTTAAATGGGTGGACCAGTTCTCATGGCCTGCCTCCGCCCATATGGTGGAAGAGGCGATCCAAAACCGCCTTGCCGACTTTGGTGAACCCGAGGAAGGGGCAGAAGCTGATACCCCCATCAAGGCTTCCGTGGTGATCCCCACCCTGAATGCAGGGCCTGTGCTGGATAAGGTGCTGGCGGCGGCCACCACACAAAAGGCCCCCTGGCCTTATGAGATATTGGTGATTGATAGTGGCTCAACCGATGAAACGCTGAATACCGTCGCCAAATACCCCAGCGTAAAACTGCACCAGATTGATAAAAAAGATTTTGACCACGGCGACACCCGCAACCTGGGTGCAGAGCTAACATCGGGCGAGTTTATTGCCTTCCTCACCCATGATGCCCTGCCCGCAAATGACCGATGGCTCTTTAACCTGGTGACAGCGATTGAGCATTATCCGAACGCGGCGGGTGCCTTTGGCAAACATCTGGCTTGGCCAGAAGCCTCTGCCTACACCAGGCGTGATCTGAACGCCCATTTTGACATGTGTGCCACACAGCCCCTGTATCTGCATAAGGACACCAATAAACAGCGCTTTGATACGGGCGACCAGAAGTGGCATCAGCTTTTACATTTTTATAGTGATAACAACAGCTGTATGCGCCGCAGCGTGTGGGAGAAAATACCCTACAGACGCACCAAATTCGGCGAAGACCAGATCTGGGCAGATGATATTATCAAGGCAGGTTATGGCAAAGTGTATGCAACCCGTGCTGTGGTGTATCATTCCCATGATTTTGACGCTGATGAAACCTTTGAGCGCAACAAAACCGAATCTGCCTTCTTCAGGCATTTCTTTGGGTATGAGCTGATCAAGGATGAAGAAGCACTGGAGAAGAACCTTAAAGGGCTAAACAAGCATGACCGCAAGTGGGGCGAAAAAGAAGGCCTCAGCGAAGAAGACATAGAGCTGCGCTGCACACTGAATGAGGCCCGCCTAAAAGGCTATCTCGCAGGCTGCCAGAGCAATACCGAGGGCATGTTTTAAACCACTTCGACCTGATTACCGCTCATACCCGCGAAAGCGGGCATCTCGAACAAATCA
>JBNKGK010000034.1:0-15810 GCA_050289785.1 Kordiimonas sp. | reverse complement strand
TATGGCTCGTCGCCCTGATGTTCATCCATCAAAGGGACTGACCTCCACCCAGGTATTAGAAATTAGAAAGCAATATGGTGCAAATAGCCTGGGCGAGCCACCGACAAAATCTATAGCGCTAATACTGGTCGATCAGTTTAAAAGCCTGCTAACCCTGATGTTGGTCGTGGTTACAGGCCTGTCATTTCTTTTTGGTGATGCAGCAGAAGGAGCGGCCATACTGGTTGTCATTGCCATCAATGCGACTGTTGGCTTTTTGGCCGAAAACAAAGCTGTACAATCAATGGCGGCGCTACGAAAAATGGGGTGTTCGATGACACGGGTTCGGCGCGATGGCCAGGTTCGCCATATACTCGCAGAGGAACTGGTGCCGGGTGATATTGTTCTCCTGGAAGGCGGAGACATTGTTACAGCGGATATCCACCTTCTGGAAAGCACAAAACTTCAATGTGATGAATCCCTGCTCACCGGGGAGTCCGTTCCTGTAGATAAATCTGTGCAGAGTGCGCCCACAGAGAGAGAGGAAAACATAGGTTCTGCCACTTTGTTTAAAGGGACAGCAATCACCCGTGGATCTTGTGTCGGCCTTGTAATTGCGACGGGGCGCAACACCAAACTTGGTGAAATTGCCATACTCACGGATGAAGCCAGCGAAAGTATATCTCCTCTTGAACAGCGCCTGAAAAAACTGTCAGAACAACTTCTCATCGCTGTGTTGGCCCTGATGGCTCTGGTAATACTGGTTGGAGTAATGGAAGGGCGGGAGCTTCTTCTCATGGTTAAGACAGGCATTGCCCTTGCTGTTGCGGCCATTCCTGAGGGGTTACCAATCGTTGCCACACTGACCCTGGCCCGGGGGATGTGGAAACTGGCAGAGCGAAATGCGCTTATAGAGCGCTTGTCAGTGGTAGAAACTCTGGGCTCTGTTAATATTATCCTGACGGATAAAACAGGCACACTCACAGAAAATAAGATGACGGCAACGGCCCTTTATGTAGGGGGTACACCGCAGCAAAACAGTTTGGATACAGCCACCAGTACTACGGACAGAGCCATGCGTGTCTGCGGATTATGCTACACGGGTTCAAGCGCCAGTCATTTGAATGACCCGATGGAAAAGGCACTGGTGGAAGTGGCAACGGCGTCAGAACATAGCCCTGAAGTTTTGGAGCAGACCTATCCTCGTGTCTCCGAGGATGCTTTTGATCCCGATATTCGTATGATGGCAACCATACACCGGCAGGAAACAAGCTATCTTTATGTTGTCAAGGGGGCACCTGAGGCCGTTCTCGCTATAGCAACCCAGCTTGCGGGCACAGAGGAAGACCTCCCCCTGACACCGACCCTGAGTGCTGAGTGGTTGCAGCGGATCACTAAACTGGCGCAAAATGGCCTGCGTGTGCTGGCCCTTGCCGAAAAGACGGCAAGCTCTGTTGATGAACCACCCTACGAAAACCTTACATTCCTGGGTTTGGTCTGCTTGGAGGACCCACCCCGTAGCGATGTGGCAGAAGCAGTAAAGGCCGCACGCAACGCAGGTGTGCGTGTTATCATGGCAACAGGAGACAGTGCCGCCACCGGCGCAAACATTGCCACTGCTGTCGGTATTACAGATGATGGTGCAGCTCAAGCCATGGAAGGCAGTAGCATGATCTCCTCTGCCTCTTCTTCCCCTGAGGAACGCCTCCGCTTGCTGGGGGTTAATGTCTTTGCCCGCATGAGCCCGCGCCAGAAACTGGATTTGATTGATTTGCATCAGCAGTCTGGCGCTGTTGTGGCCATGACGGGTGATGGTGTTAACGATGCACCTGCTCTGAAAAAGGCCGATGTGGGCATAGCCATGGGGGTGCGAGGCACAGAAGTCGCTAAGGAAGCTGCAGATATGATCCTGCGGGATGATGCCTTTTCTTCTATTGTTGTGGCGATACAGCAGGGGCGGGTTATTTTTTCCAACATCAGGAAATTTGTCATTTATCTGATGTCTTGTAACCTGAGTGAGGTGCTCGTTGTAGCAGCCTGCATTCTGGCAGGTCTGCCTTTACCCCTTTTGCCCCTGCAAATTCTTTTTCTTAATCTTGTTACGGATGTTTTTCCCGCTATGGCCTTGGGGTTTGGTAAAGGAGACAGTGAAATCCTGAATCGCCCTCCCCGGCCCAAAACCCAAAATCTATTGCAAAAACGTCATTGGATTGCCATTTTGGCTTATGCTTGCCTCGTAACAGCATCTGTGATCGCAGCTTTTTCATGGGCCCTTGCTCAGGCAGATAAAGGAAGCGAGTATGCTAACACCATCGCTTTTCTCACTCTTGCCATGGCACAGTTGTGGCATGTTCTGAACATGCGCAGCCGTAATGCCCCGCTTTTCAATAACCAGATTATGCGTAATGGATTAGTATGGGGTGCAATTTTAGTTTGCCTGTCTTTGCTGGCGCTGACACTCTACTGGCCTGCTCTGACAGATGTTCTGCATATCATACGCCCTGATGTCGTGGGCTGGGGTGTTATCTGGGCTGCCAGCTTGACCCCGCTCATTGTGGGGCAATTGACAAAAGGAACCAGTAGATTTTACCCGAGTTTCCAGAGATGACAGTCATGACCTTGCCAAAAGGGATAGAGTGTAACAGATGGTATTGGAGGCTCAGGCCAGCCTTTCGGGAACATGAGTAAAGAAGCTGCTGTTGTGAGCAATATGATACCATACCAATAATACCGGATGACGGGATGATGAATGTCAAACGGCTGTCATCAATTATGTATTAAGCCGATGCTAAGGTATAGCGAGACCACTACAAAATGATGATCATTTGTGGTGAAAGTTGAACCGAAACAAAGAAGTATAGCAAAGCGTCGTTATCATAATGAGGTCGTTTTGCTTTAGTATCTGGGATCAGAACCCTAACATGAGGAGCGCATCATCAAATGCTGGCAGGAAAAAAAGGACTGGTAGTGGGCATTGCCAATGAACGCTCAATTGCTTGGGGGTGCGCCCGTGCATTTCATGATGCTGGTGCTGAACTGGCTGTAACCTATTTAAACGATAAGGCCAAACCTCATGTAGAGCCGCTTGCTGAGCAGGTAAACGCACCAATCATTATGCCGGTTGATGTGAGAAATGATGCTCAGATGAAAGATGTATTTACCGCCATTGAAGAGCATTGGGGGCATCTGGATTTTTTATTGCATGCGATTGCCTTTGCTCCGAAAGAAGATTTGCAGGGCCGGGTTACAGATTGTTCCCGTGAGGGTTTTCTCACGGCTATGGATATATCTTGCCATTCCTTCATTCGTATGGCTCATCTGGCTGAGCCTCTGATGCAAGACGGTGGTTGCCTTCTGACCCTTAGCTACTGTGGTGCCCAGAAAGTTGTGGACCAATATAATATGATGGGGCCTGTCAAAGCGGCACTGGAGGCATCTGTGCGTGAACTCGCTTCGGAACTGGGTGACAAGAGCATTAGGGTCAACGCCCTTTCCCCGGGGCCTGTGGCTACACGGGCAGCCAGCGGCATCAGTCACTTCGATAGTCTAATGGAAACAGCCCGTCAAAAATCTCCGCAACATGAGCTCATTTGTATTGATTGTGTTGGTTCCTATGCCCGTTTTCTGGTGAGTGATGAAGCGAGGCTGGTGACAGGCAGTGTCGCCCATGTGGATGCAGGTTTTAATATAATGGCACCGTGAGGCAGTGATGGATGGTTTTATAGAAAACAGGACATTTGCAGAAATTGATATTGGTGACTCCGCTTTTGTCAAACACACGCTTACCCAAAAAGATATTCAGCTCTTTGCTGTTATGTCCGGGGATGTAAACCCCGCTCACCTGGATGAGGAGTATGCTCAGAGCAGCCTGTTCCACAGAATCATTGCCCATGGGATGTGGGGAGGTTCGCTTGTTTCCACCGTGCTGGGCACCCAGCTTCCTGGGCCTGGAACAATCTATCTGGGGCAGACATTCCGGTTTCTGAAACCCGTTTCTATCGGCGATACAATAACAGCGCGGGTAACGGTCAAGGAAAAGGATGAAGCAGCAAAACGTCTGAAGCTGAAATGTACCTGTCTTAATCAGGATGGCAAGGAGGTTATCACAGGCGAAGCCGAGGTAGTTGCTCCCACAGAAAAAGTGCGGCGCAGGCGTATCAACCTGCCTGAAATTGAATTTGTACAGGAAGTCTGCCCCCATCATCAACGTATTCTCTCACAGATACAGAAGGCCCGCCCTTTAAAAACAATTGTGGTTCACCCTGCTGATGCACTTTCTCTGAGAGGGGCAGTTGAAGCCGCCGAAGATGAGTTGATCGAAGCCATATTGGTTGGCCCGGAAGATAAAATTCGGAAAGTGGCAGAAGAAGAAAAACTGGATATCTCTCCTTACAGCCTCATATCGGCCCCTCATAGTCATGCCGCAGCGGAACTGTCTGTACAGATGGTGCGTGAAGGGAAGGCTGAGGCGTTGATGAAAGGAAAAATTCATACAGATGAACTGATGAGTGCTGTTATTGATAGAATAAAAGGTTTGCGAACAGGCAGGCGCATGAGCCATGTGTCCATGATAGACTTGCCTAAATTTTCGCGGCCCCTGTTCGTGACAGATGCCGCAATCAACATTAACCCGACTCTGATGCAGAAAGTGGATATCGTTCAGAATGCCATTGATTTGTTTGCCTCCATCGGTCTCGGGACACCGCGCGTAGCGATCCTCTCCGCTGTTGAAACGGTTCATCAGGATATACCCTCAACCCTTGATGCTACCGCCCTGTGCAAAATGGCCGAGCGCGGCCAGATTACGGGTGCATTGCTTGATGGCCCTCTGGCATTTGATAATGCGCTTTCTGAAGAAGCGGCCACTGCAAAAGGCATCTATTCTCAGGTGGCGGGCAAGGCGGATATTCTTGTCGTGCCTGACCTCGAATCCGGGAATATCCTCCTGAAGCAACTTGTTCTTTTGTCAGGAGCGCAGATGGCAGGCATTGTCATGGGGGCCCAGGTTCCGATTATTCTGACCAGCCGGTCAAGTGGTGCAATCGCCCGTAAAGCTTCCTGCTCTTTGGCATTGTTGGCAGTGCGGGGCCATGCCGAGGCAGAGATTGACCACCACCCAGACACAGCAATGGTGCAATGAAATGAAAATTCTGGTCATCAATGCAGGCAGTACCTCTATCAAACTCAGTATTTTTGACAATGAGGCACCTATCTTCAGCAAGACACTCGAATGCTCTGGCTCTGTTGAAGAGACGCTGGTCCGAATTCCTGTATTGTTGAAGGAAAAAGGTTTTCGTCATTTCGATGCTGTTGGGCACCGGATCGCTCACGGGGGCTGTTCTTTCTATGAGCCTTGCCTGATTGATGAGGCAGTGAGAGAGGCCATCGAGACTTTCATTCCGCTCGCCCCTTTGCACAATCCACCAAACCTTGCAGGTATTCGCATGGCACAGGCTGAATGGCCTAGCATACCACAGGTTGCTGTGTTTGATACGGCTTTTCACCGGACCATGCCGGAGCTTGCCTCCACTTATGCAGTGCCAGAGGAGTGGCGGAATATGGGTGTGCAGAAATATGGTTTTCACGGCACATCCCATAAATATATCATGCAGCGGGTGGCTGCAGAATTACAGACGCAGCCTGAAAAGCTGCGTATTATCAGTTGTCATCTTGGCGGTGGTACTTCAGTTTGCGCCATTGACGGGGGGAAATCGGTAGATACATCCATGGGAATGACGGCCCTTGCTGGTCCTGTCATGGGGACACGTTGCGGCGATGTTGACCCTGGTCTGTCAGCTTTTTTGGAGCGCACAGCAGGCCTCATGTCGCAGGAGATTGAAAATCGCCTCTACCACGATAGTGGTCTCAAAGCACTAGCAGGCACAGGCGATATGCGCATTCTGGAAACCAGAGCTGCAGAGGGGGACCTGGCAGCCTTGTTTGCCATTAAACTATATGCTTATCGTATCAGGCAATATATTGGCTCTTACGCTGCTGTCATGAACGGCGTTGATGTTGTTGCCTTTACCGGTGGTATTGGAGAAAATGCTGCAAGTGTGCGTGACCGTATATGTCATGGGTTGGATTTTATGGGCCTGGAACTTGATGAACATAAAAATTCTTCTGTGAAGCTGCAGGCTTGGGAAGCGGAACAAATACAAACACATAGCTCACGAGTGAAAATCATTGTTACCCAAACGCGGGAACAATGGATGATTGCACAGGATGTGAGGCATGTGTTGAAACCGGAATGTGTCAACCATGCCATGGAGGCCAGGAAATGACGACCTATACAGGCAAAAATAAAGGCCAGGAAGCCCAACTTCTGGAAAAGCAAAATGCAGAGGCACAGGGCCAGACATTCTGTGGTCCTCACATGAAATTGCCTTCTCTTCCCGCGAAATCGGAGAATGTGCCATTAGCTGATCGCCTGTTGCACATTGCGCTGGGACAGGCCTTTCGTCTTTCCCCTGCGGCAATGCTCATGGCCTATACTGACTGGCTAACCCATTTGGCCATGGCACCAGGCAAACAGGCTGAATTGACCCATAGTGTGTGGGATAAAGCTGTTCAGCTTGCCATGTTTATCCGTTGTGACATGCTGGGGCATGACCATGAGGAATGTTGTGCTCACCCTTTGCCTCAGGATAAACGGTTTACACACCCGGAGTGGGAAGAATGGCCCTACAGCCTGTATCAGCAGATTTTTCTTCATATGGAAGAGTGGTGGCGGAGAGCAACCGATGTTCGCGGTATATCGCAGCATCATGCTGCCGTATTGCCTTTTATGGCACGGCAGTTCCTGGACATGGTGTCCCCTTTAAATTTTCCGGTTACCAACCCTCGTGTTGCTAATGCGACCCTCAAACAGGGTGGGTTTAATTTTTTCCAGGGTGCTCAGAATTTTTGGGATGACTGGAGCCGGGAGATATCGGGCCAACCAGCGATAGGGCTGGAAAACTATCATGTTGGGGAAAACATTGCTGTTACCAAAGGTAAGGTGGTTTACCGAAATCGCCTGATTGAATTGATACAATATGCTTCGGAAACAGGCGAGGTGCATAGTGATCCTGTGCTTATCGTTCCCGCCTGGATCATGAAATATTATATTCTTGATTTGTCGCCGGAGAACTCTTTGGTCAAATATCTGGTTGATCAGGGGCATACGGTCTTTATTATTTCCTGGAAAAATCCTGGCCCTGAAGATCGTAATCTGGGATTTGAGGATTATCTCAATTTGGGCATCATGGATGCTTTAAAAGCTGTTAACACTATTGTCCCTGAACAAAAAGTGCATCTGACCGGCTATTGTCTGGGGGGAACACTGGCGGTTATTGCTGCTGCTACTCTGGCCCGAGATGGTGAGGATCGCTTAAAAAGCCTGACACTGTTTGCTGCACAAGTTGATTTTGAAGAAGCCGGTGAACTCTTGATGTTTATTGATGAAAGCCAACTGAGTTGGCTGGAGGATATCATGTGGGAAAAAGGCTATCTGGATGGCAGACATATGGCAGGCACATTCCAGATGCTGCGTTCCCATGACCTGATATGGTCTCGTGCTGTTGAGCATTATATGCTTGGTGAGAGAATCTTGCCCAATGATCTGATGGCTTGGAATGCCGACATAACACGCTTGCCATACAAAATGCACAGTGAATATTTGCGCCGTCTGTTTTTGAATAATGATCTGTCAGAGGGACGATTTACAGTTAATGACAAACCTGTCGCCCTAAGCGACATTCGTGCTCCCTTATTTGTTGTCAGCACACAACGTGACCATGTTTCGCCCTGGCGATCTGTTTACAAAATGCATCTGCTAGCTGATACAGACATTACTTTTATACTGGCTAGTGGCGGGCATAATGCGGGCATCATCAGCGAGCCCGGGCATGCAGGGCGCCGTTATCAGATTGCGACGCAAAAAGAGATGGACAAATATATCCCGCCAGAGGAGTGGGCAGCCCGACAGCCGTATCATGAAGGATCATGGTGGACTGCATGGCAACACTGGCTTGTCAAACAATCAAGCGGCATGACAACGCCCCCGCAAACAGGTGCGCCGGAAAAAGGATATGCCATATTAGCGCAGGCACCGGGTGACTATGTTCTGGTGAAATAAATAAAAAAGCGCCCTCTAGGTAGATCCCTTTATAGCTTTCTACCTGACCAGCAACACAAAATTACCCGCTTGGGAGGGGGCCATCAGCACCGATGCTGCGTGGAAACGGCCCTTGTTAGCTCACCAATGGCAGCATAGTCAACGAAGCGCGACAGATCCCCTAAACTGAGGATGCCGACTAACGCTTTTCGGCTGTCAACGACTGGCAGACGGTGAATTTGGTGCCGCTCCATAACACGAATAGCATCATCAATTTCATCTTCTGCCTCGCAGCAAATAATTTGTGGTGTCATAACATCAGCGGCTGTCATATTTGATATGTTTTCACCACTTGCAATGCCTTTGCAGACAATATCCCTGTCTGTCAGCATACCAATCAGAATGCCATTCTCCCCAATTGGTACTGCACCAATATCATGGTCTCTCATCGCTTTTGCGATTTCAGGCACAGACGCTTCCTGAGAAAACCATTCTGCACCCTTATGCATTACCTCCTGAACTTTCATGGAACCCTCCTTCAATCATGCTTCAAGTAGTTCAACCCAAATGCACTATAGGGGAGAATAGATTTATTAGGCCTTGATTTTGATCAACCAGAACACGAAAAATCCTTTTGAAGGATATTTCATTTTCCATCGACTAAAAACTTCAACTTTACCCGTGCCCTACTGGTGCTTGGTGATGGTATCGAAGGGAGGGGCAGGGGAACGACATATACTATGTGGGAATATTGAAAACATAAAGCCCAGTGCTATGACGCCAGGCTTTAGTATTTGGCAACTATCCGTTAGCTTACCCAGCCAATTCAGTGTGCATGGCTGCCCTATAGCGGCTTCTTGCCAGAAGCGGCCAATTTGGTGTGGACTGTGCTAGGAGGAAAAACAATTATTATTTAATTTGCCGAGCGGCATCGACACCGGTTGCTAACTCCAACAGTTCGGCTGTAATTGCCTCCTGCCGCAGACTGCGTTCCAGCCGTTTCAACTTCGACAGCTTGGCTTTGGTATTGAAATCCGCCCCCATCATAACCTGAAGCCGGGCCGCGTTTTCGCTGGCCACCGTTTCCATGATAGCGCGGGAGATTTCCGCAAACAGATACTCTTCCGCCAGTTCTGCCAGCAAATCAACGGGTGGCATATAGTGCAAAGGGGGTGCCTCATCGACTGAGGCAAGCAGCTCTGGCGCGAGTGGCAGCACGGGCTGGCGTTTGATCGCGATGTTGCCCCCCGGCTGTCGAAGGGGGTAAATCACTTCGGCCCGGCCTACGCCGCTTAGCTGTTCGATAACCTGGCGCGACAGGCCAACCACCCCGCCCACGTGGGTTGACATGGGCAATACCCAGTCTGCTTCATGTGCCCGTTCTTCAAGCACCATTGCACCGCGGCGACCAACGATCCCCAGCCGTTGATGGGGGCTCAGTACTTCGAGGGCTTGACCCAGTATCCTGTCGCTCAGGCCGGCGGTGAAGCCGTGTTCTGGGCACAGGGCGACAAGCCAGTTGCTGCTGTCATCCACCGTAGGCTCGCCGGGGGGATGACCGGCAGGCAGAAGGGTGGCTCCTTCACCGATCGCCCGTTCAATGGTGGCGATATATTGATGAATTCCGCTTAGCGCCTTTTGTGCTTCCTGCATATGGCTTGCGGCCATACCGCGCAGGGCCCGGAACAGACCTAGCAGGTCTTCAAGATTGGTGCGCCGGGCCTTTATGCGCGACAGCTGTTCCATATTAGCGCGCTTTCGGTGGAAGTTTTGCGCCCATGTCTGCCAGCAGGTGATCAAGCGTTTTCAATAGGTCTGCACGGTCTTCATCAGCTAAATCCTGATCTGGACCTAGGCGGGCGGACAAGGCGGGGCAACGATCTGCCAGATAGGGCGGCAGGCGGTCCTTGATCTTATCTACAAGCGCAAGCGGTATGGTGTCCAGCCGCCCAGTATCCACAAGCAGAAGAAGCGCGAGCTGGCTGAGAAGTGACCGGGGCGCATATTCATTCTGGCTCAGGATCGCGCGGATACGGCGACCATGTTCGATCGCCTGTTTGGTGTGTTCGTCGGTCATGGCCCCGAAGCGGCTGAAGGCTTCCAGTTCCAGGAATTGGGCATACTCCAGTCGCAGTTTTTCTGCGATGGACCGAATGGCCGGAGGCTGGGTCTGGCCACCCACGCGCGACACGCTCAGCCCTACATTTACGGCGGGCTTCTGTCCTTCGTAAAACAGCTTCGGTTCCAGATAAATCTGGCCATCAGTGATAGAGATCAGGTTGGTCGGGATATAGCTTGCCAGGTCACCATCTTGCGTTTCCGCGATCGGCAAGGCCGTCAAGGAACCACCTCCAAGGTCGTCCGACAGTTTGGCTGCGCGCTCCAACAGCCGCGCATGGATATGGAAGATATCGCCCGGGTAGGCCTCGCGCCCCGGTGGCCGCCGTAACAGCAGGGAAAGTTGGCGATAGAGGATTGCATGCTTCGACAGGTCATCAATTACCAACAGAACATCTTTGCCCCGGTCTCGGAAATGCTCAGCCATGGTGCAGGCGCTATAAGGTGCTATCCACTGTGCCCCGGGCGGCGTTTCCGATTCCGCCACGATGAAAAGGCAGCGTTCGATCCGGCCGTGAGTTTTGACGGCTTCAACTACCTGGGCGACCGTGGATGCCTTCTGTCCGACTGCAACATAAACGCACAGCACATCGCTGTTGCGCTGGTTGATGATGGTGTCAACCGCGATGGCGGTCTTGCCGGTTTTGCGGTCGCCGATGATCAGCTCTCGCTGGCCGCGACCGACGGGCACCATGGCGTCGATGGCCGTGATCCCGGTCATAAGCGGGCTGGTTACCTGTTCCCTGTCGACAATTGCAGGGGCCGGGCGTTCGATCGGGGCCTCGTCCTCCGCTTCCACAGGGCCTTGTTCGTCTAGCGGCAATCCCATGGGATCCACTACACGCCCCAGAAGCGCGTCGCCCACCGGCACGCGGATCACCGACCCGGTTCCAGACACGTGGGTTCCGGCCTTGACGGCATTGTCTGCGCCCAAAAGCACACAACCTGTCTTGTCTGCGCTAACCCTGAACGCGAGGCCGAAGGTGCCATCCTCGAAGCGAAGCAGTTCGTTCAGGCGGGTTCTGGGCAATCCTTCTACCTCGGCCACACCATCGCCTACATTGATGACCGTGCCTACATATTCAAGCCTGGGCGCGGGCTTGTATCCAGACAGCCGGGCACGCCACTCGGGCAGGGCCTTTTTGAGCTCAGTCTTGAGCGTGGTCATCGCCGAGAAGCTCCCGTTTCATATCTGTCATCTGGTCGGTAACAGTGAACCCCAGTGTGATGTGGGGGAAGCGCAGCTCTGCCCCACCCAAAAGGCTCTCGTCGGTCGAAAAAATCGGAGGCACATCAAGTGCCAGATGTGTTTCCAGCATCTTCTGCCAGCGTTTTTTCTCAGTGGCGTTCAGTGCTTTTGCTGTCACGACATTGAGCGGCTCACCGCCTTTCAGGTGCCCCTCAATTCTCTTGCGCGCCTCTGTAGTTAGGTCTTTGAGGGATGTTTCTATATGCCTGAGTGCAAGGGCAAGCATCAATGCAGGGTCGACTGAGGACAGGATATCGGCTGCCATATCGGTGGCCAGCTCCACGGCTGCTGCTCGTATATCCCCGGCAAGAGCCGCGCGCTCTTTCTTCAGGTCTTCGCGGGCTTTTGCCAGCATCTGGCCTGTTATATCTTCAGCCTCTGCCTTGACTTTGGCGCGTTCTTCCTCCAGCGCCTGATGCATGTCGACGCGCATCTGTTCCCGTTCCTGCTCAAGCTCGGCACGATCATTTTCATAGCGTTTTAATGCTTCGGCGGCTTCTGCTTCCCGGTGCTTGGCCTCAGACACCGTCCTTGCTGCCAGTGCTTTGCGCTGCTCAATGATCTCGCTGACCGGGTGATAAAGGAAGCGCTTTAAGAGCCAAACCAGCACCAGAAAGTTGATGCCCTGCAGCGCGAGTGTCCACCAATCGATCTGCATGGCCTATCCCGTAAAAGGGTTTGCGTAGAGAAGCAGCAGCGCAATCACTAGGCAGTAGATGGCCATGGTTTCGATCATCGCCAGGCCAACGAACAGGGTTCGCGACAGAGGCCCCGCCGATTCCGGCTGTCGGGCGATGGCTTCCATGGCGGCGGTGATGGCCTTGCCTTCGGCAAACGCCGGACCAAGCGCCCCGAAGGACACAGCAATGGTCGCGCCGATGATACTGAGCATTTCGATAGTCATGGTTCCTCCTTATCCGGCATGGCCGTCCTCGACGGCTGCGCCAATGAAAACCGCGGCGAGAATGGTGAAAATATAGGCCTGGATGATGCCGATCAGCACGCCCAGAAGCATGAAAGGGATGGGCAGCAGCAATCCGGTCAGGAAAACGACCATGGCGATGACGAACTCGTGGCTCATCATGTTACCGAACAGACGCACCATCAGGGAAAACGTCCGGGTGACTTCTGCCAGCACGTTAAGCGGCAACAAGAGCACATTCGGGCGTGTATAGTGCTGCAGGTAGGGCGCAAGTCCCTGTGCGCGGATGCCAAAATAATGGACAGATAGGAAAACGATCATTGCTAGCGCGGCCGGTGTTTCAATGTGGGCTGTGGGTGGTTTCATGCCTGGAACAATGGCCGACAGGTTAGCAACCAGAAGAAACAGGAACAGCGTACCCAAAAGGGGCAGGTAGGTTCGGGTGCCTGTTCGCACAACGTCGCCCAGTTGCTTGGTCATTGCTTCCACAATAATTTCAAGGATGGTCTGCAGGGGCCCTGCGTTCACGCGCGGGCGGCGGAGCCCCAGCCAGCATATGAGCGTTAGCGCCGCCATGATAAACCATGTGGTGACAACCGCCCGGCTGATCGGCACAGGACCAAGCATGAACAGGATATGGGGGCCAAGAGGGTTGGTTTCCATCATGCGCTCCTCTTAGCTCGGCGCCTGACCAGCACTCTGGCGACAAGGAAACCGGCTAATCCGCACAGCAGGGGCAAGGCCCCTTGTTGGACAGTGAACCAAGCGGCTGTGACGACAAGACCGATGCGGATACCATAAAGGGCAATAATACCGCCCAGACTGCCGCCGGTTGCCAGGCTTTCCGTGCTGCGCAGAAGGGCAAGAAAAAATACCAGCCCCACAGCAGCACCCGCGATTGCATAGCCCAAGAGTGTGAGTGCCATTTCTCCTGTCATACTTTGTTTATCCTTTGCCATACAAGGTATGCGCCGAAGCAAAGCCCTACGAAAATCAGCGCCCCGCTGAACATGATCCCCGTTTTCAGCGTGCGATCAAGCCAGCGCCCGAAGAAGGCACCCAGAAGCGTGGGAACGACTATCAACCAGCCGAAGGCACCAATCATCGACAGGGTTGCCCATAGGGGCTGTTCGCCTTCCCGTTTCCACTCTTCGCGCCTTTTGCGTCTTGTATGCACGGCGTCCAGCATTTCCTCGCGGGCGGAAGTATCCTGTGGTCCATCCGATTTCTGCGGGTCGGTCATTGCATCTCCTCCCCGGCGCGGTCAAAAAAGGCTGGGCGCTGGCTCTGTAGATTGCCGGTCCGGCTGGCTTGCAGATAGTGCTGTAGTTGCCGAATAGTGGCCAGATGCAGCCGCATGGCGGTTGTGCGGGCATCATCTTCCGCCGCGGCCTCATCTCGGAAGCGGTCAAGCACCGCATCGCCTAATTTGGTGAGGCTTTCTTCGTCAACCGCTTCCCTTGTCGCGACCTCAACCATATCGCCATTGTGAACCGTAAGTACGCCCTTGCGTACTGCGATGTGATGATCATGCCCTGCCGTGTCATGCCAGCTGATAACGGATACGGTGAGTGTGGTGATAAACCCGGCATGCCCGGGCAGGATGCCGAATGCACCGGTGATATCTTCAGCGCGGATAGCAGCCACGTCCGATGCGTCGATAACCACTTCTGTGGGCGTTGTGACCATTAGCCTCATGCCGCATTCGGGGCCGCCGCCCCCTCCTTTCGCCTCTCCTTGTGCTGGGCATCTTCAAGCGTGCCGACCATAAAGAGCGAGCTTTCCGCCAGGTCGTCGGCGGCACCGTCGAGAATGGCACGGCAATCGCGGATCGTATCCTCAAGCGTGACAGAAACCCCCGCGCGGCCGGTGAACTGCGACGTGATTGAGAAAGGCTGGGTAAGGAAGCGGATCAGGCGGCGTGTGCGATACACTGCCTTGCGGTCTTCGGCGCTTAGTTCCTCAATTCCCAGAAGAGAGATAATCTCTTGCAGTTCCCGATACTGTTCAATTGCCTTGCGGACATCTTCCGCAAGTGTGTAATGCTCATCTCCCACGATGTTGGGGGTGAGGATGGAAGAGGTGGACGCGAGCGGGTCGATGGCCGGATAGAGGCCCTGGCTCGCCATTTCGCGGTTGAGCACGATGGCGGAATCCAGATGGCTGAAGGTCTCGGCCACGGCCGGGTCGGTAAAGTCGTCTGCTGGCACATAAACCGCCTGGATTGATGTGATAGCGGCATGTGCGACAGATGCGATCCTTTCCTCAAGCTCGGCGATTTCCGTTGCAAGTGTTGGCTGATACCCCACGCGCGACGGCAGGCGCCCAAGAAGGCCGGAGACCTCGCTGCCCGCCTGCACAAAGCGGAACACATTATCCATCAGGAACAAGACATCCTTGTGGTTGACATCGCGGAAATATTCGGCAACAGCCAGGGCGCTCAAGCCGACCCGCCAGCGCGCGCCGGGTGGTTCGTTCATCTGTCCGAAAATGAGAGCGGTGCGCTTCAGTACGCCTGATTTCTGCAACTCGTGCCATAGCTCGTTGCCCTCGCGTGATCGTTCGCCCACGCCCGCGAACACCGAAATGCCATGATAAGACTGGATAGTGGACCGGATCAGTTCCATGATCAGCACGGTCTTGCCTACGCCTGCACCACCAAACATGGCTGCCTTGCCGCCACGCGACAGTGGGGCCAGAAGATCAATCACCTTGATGCCTGTAAAGAAGATTTCCTGCCCGCCCTTGCGGTCGCTCATGCGCGGTGCCGCACGATGGATCGGCATCCGGGGCACATCGGGGGCGAAAGCGCCTTTGCGGTCGATCGGGTCACCGGTGACATTGATCATGCGGCCAAGAACGGCCTCGCCTGCGGGTATGGTAACCGGGCTGCCGGTTGACTGGACCTTCACACCACACTGAAGGCCGCCGGTGTCATGAAGCGCCACGCAGCGCACGGTATCGAGGGCTGTGTGAAGCTGCACTTCGGCGACCAGCCGTTCCGGCCGGTCCCATTGGATTTCGAGTGCACTGTTGATCGCCGGCAGGTCACCATCCCGGAAACGAACGTCCACGACCGATCCATCAATCTGGACAACCTCACCAATAAGCTCGGATGAGGTAGACTTTTCGGTCTTATGGCTTGTATCCAATACCATGTTCTCCGCGCCTCGACTGTCCGCCTTTCGTCCCGTAAAGCAGGACCCGGATGGAAAGTATGCAACTTCATGATACAGGAGCCATGATCTTAGTCAATTGACGCCAATGAATTGGCGCCCCCTATCGTAGATCGACTGCTTTTGGTCCAGGCTGTGTAAAAACGTTGGATGTGGTAGAATCCTGATGTGATGTCGGGGAGGCTCATCATGTCAGGTTTCATCGAAGGCGCGGACCGCAGTCAAAGCACATTATTTCCAGAACGGCTGGATGATTGGGTCGGCGAGG
>JBNKGK010000033.1:0-16001 GCA_050289785.1 Kordiimonas sp. | reverse complement strand
GTGGTCAAACTTGCGGGTGTAATTCAGGACATAACAGAGGAGGTTCGAGCCAAAAGAGAACTCGAAGAAACCAAATCGGCAGCCATTGCTGCTAGCAAGGCCAAATCAGAATTCATTGCCAACATGAGCCATGAAATCAGAACACCACTCAATGGTGTTATCGGCATGATAGAATTGCTATTGGAAACTGAGCTAGAGGCAAATCAGCAACATTTTGCCTATACCCTTCAGCGCTCTGCTCAGACACTTTTGTCTGTTATTAATGATATTCTGGATATCTCCAAGTTGGAGGCCGGTAAGGTTGAACTGGAGCCACAAGCTCTTAAGCTTGATAACATTATTGCCGATACGGTGCGCTTTCTTGAATCTAAAGCCGAGGAAAAAGGCTTGGAGATTTTATGGCGCTGTCGCAAACAAATACCTGAAGTTATCGTTGCGGATCCGACCAGGCTGCGCCAGATATTGTTTAACTTAATTGGTAATGCAATTAAGTTTACCGAAGCGGGGGAGGTTACCATATTAGCCGAGCTAATGGATGGTAGCGCGGATGATGATCTAAGAATTAAAATATCAATTACGGATACTGGTATTGGCATTAAAAAAGATGCCCAAACACGCTTGTTTCAGAAATTTACACAGGCTGATGCATCCACCACTCGTCGCTTCGGGGGCACAGGTTTGGGGCTTGCTATTTGTAAACAACTGACAACGCTTCTGGGTGGTGAAATTGGCGTGGTCAGTGAGGAGGGGGAAGGAGCAACCTTCTGGTTTACCTTCCATGCTCAGACAGGCAATGCAGACGATCTGATTCAGATTACAGATTTTGATGCAGCTAACATGGCTTTGCTAAACGTGAAAGCAAACAAACATCTGGATATTCTTGTAGCGGATGACAACCCAATTAATCAGCAAATTATTGACAATATGTTAGGAAAATTGGGACACAAATTAACGATCGTCGAAAATGGAGCCCTGGCCTGTAGTCTGATAGAAGAGAGAGAATTTGATCTGGTCTTGATGGATATTCAGATGCCAGTTCTTGGCGGGGTTGACGCTACCAAGTGGATCAGGGCCATGGATGGTGAAAAATCAAACCTGCCTATTGTTGGTTGTACCGCTGATGCTTTCCCAGAACAGATTGCAAAATTTGTTGCAGCCGGCATGCAGGATGTGGTGACAAAACCGATCAACCGGCGACGGCTATTGTTGGTTATAAATCAGGTATTGGGCCAGGAGATTCACGTTTTTGAGAGTAAGTCCGAGGTTAAAGCATCCCAGACGGATGATGAAACGGAGTCTCATGAGGTCAACAAAAAAGATAGCCCGGATAAGCCAGACCCTTTAGCTGATCTCATTAAAGAACTCGGTTGATCTTCAGTTTACAGCAGTCATTGCACAATATTTTCGAAAAATTCACAGAATAGGGTTGAAGGCTGTGGGCTTTTGTCGGAAAAGCATTTCCTTGTGGAAATGAATTCTTTAGGGATTTGCTATGGTTGAGCGTACAGGTGCCTTGTCGGGGATAGGGAATACACCTCTCATTCCGTTGAAATATGCGTCGGAGCTGACAGGCTGCACTATTTTAGGCAAGGCTGAATACGCCAATCCGGGAGGTTCCGTAAAAGATCGGCCAGCCCTGAATATTATCGAAGATGCTGAGCAGAAGGGCCTGTTGGAGCCTGGTGGCCTTGTTGTAGAGGGCACTGCAGGAAACACAGGCATTGGCCTTGCCGTTGTGGCTAATGCCAAGGGATACAGAACTCTTATTGTGATGCCGGAAACTCAATCTCAGGAGAAAATTGATACTTTAAAAGTGATGGGTGCCAAGCTTAAGTTGGTGCCTGCCGCGCCGTATTCAAATCCGGGGAATTTCCAACATGTGGCAAAGCGGCTTTCAGAAGAGTTGGCAGCAACTGAGAAGCATGGTGTGATCTGGGCTAATCAATTTGATAATGTTGCCAACAGGGAAGCTCATATCAAAACCACAGCTCGAGAGACCTGGCAACAGACAGACGGCAGAGTTGATGGCTTTGTGAGTGCAGTCGGGACAGGGGGCACACTGACGGGTACAGCAATGGGCCTTAAAGAGTTTAACAGGCATATCACAGTCGCACTCGCGGACCCGATGGGGGCAGCTCTCTATAATTACTATAAGCATGGAGAATTAAAAGCTGAGGGTAGCTCGATTTCCGAAGGAATTGGCCAATCGCGTATTACGGCCAATCTGGAAGAGGCACCTATTGATGAAGCCTTTCAGATACCAGATGAAGAGGCTGTTCCTCTCGCTTTTGACTTGTTGAAAAAAGAGGGCCTCTGTGTGGGGGCTTCCACAGGCGTTAACTTGGCAGGTGCGATAAGGCTGGCCAAGGAAATGGGCCCAGGACACACGATCGTTACAATATTGTGCGATAGCGGCTTACGCTACCAGTCTCGTCTGTTTAATCCAGAGTTTATGAAAAGTAAAAAACTGCCAGTGCCGGATTGGCTGCTTTGACTTTCTAATATAGTTAGGGTCAGGACCCATTAATTTGTTCAGCAGGGGAAGTTTTAATGTTGGAACAGGAGGAAACTCGCAGCGATACTGGTCGTATTTCAAGAGTTTCCGACGCATTCCCGCGTTAAAACATATCTGTTTTGGGTTGATGCTATAGTCGTTACTCCCGGCGAGGGCATAGGCCGAGGGGGAGGGGAGTCTCCTACCGCGCAGACCTTTATTCTGCTCGAGATACCCGCCTTCGCGGGTATGACGGAATAGGAATCATTGACTTGCAGAAACGCGCAAAAAATATCCCAGCCCTTCTGCCTTCCTATGCGGACTGAACGAAATCAATTAATAGGTCCTGACCCTAAATTAGAATCAATCTAGGGTAGCGATGCCCTAGCATAGTTTATTTTCAGAATCTTCTAGTCTGATTAGCTAATTCTTCATTTTTTATAAGCTATTATACTACTTGCATAGAAGGCGTTGTAGGGTTTGTTTTCCACTAAGGTTAACGATTTGTTAATAAAAACAAGCCTTTACGTTGAGCTAAAAAGATGGTTCAGTGTATCTGCTGAGATGTGCTGATACAATTGTTGAGGGGCGAGTATTGTCAAGCCAGTCTTTATTTCCACGTGTGCACGGTATAGGGCATGCTTTTTTTTGGTGCCCAACTAGTGAGGTGATGCATCGATTGCGTCAGACTCTTTCTGCGAATGGGGTTATAGAAATGCCCATTCAGGATGAAGATGTTCTATGCTTTATATCTGATGATTTTGAGAGTTTGGTTCCCTTTCTGGATGCTGGCTTAACGCCAGATGAGAGAAAAGAGGTAAAAGTGCTTCTCTCGGATCGCAGCCAGCCACAACTCGTCGAGTTCGCCCATATGCGGTCTATTGCTCAGTTAGAGCTTCAGCTCTCTGCATACTGGCTGGGTGATATGCTTGCGGAGAGGCGCTATAAATCGCTTATGCAGCCTATTGTGACAGCGGGAGCGCATAGCCAGATTCTGGGATATGAATTTTTAATTCGTGGCTTGCAGACAGATGGAAAAGAGGTGTCTGCTCCGGTGCTGTTTGATACAGCAGAGGCTACCGATATGCTATATGCCCTTGATATGGCGGCAGGAGAATCCGCAGCACGCACTGCCTGTAAGCATGAGCTGCAAAAAGCTGTTTTTGTCAATGTTTTGCCCCGTACCATCAATAATGAGGATGGTTTTGAAACCTGGTTGCAGGCTGTCTTGGGGAATATGGACTTTAACCCCGGGCAAATGGTATTTGAAATTGTGGAAAGCCAACAGCTTGTTGATATGGACGCTGTCAATGCACTGGTCGAAAAACTGCACAAGAAGGGCATCAGGATAGCTTTGGATGATTTTGGCTCTGGTTTCAATAATTTGGGTGCGCTGAATGATATGCAGCCAGACTTTATCAAACTGGATAAATCTCTGACTCGTGATTTGGTGCATGATGGTCGCAAGTGGACATTGGTTGCCAATATTGTTGATTCTGCTAAACAGTCAGATATTCAGGTGATTGCTGAAGGTGTGGAAGATGCCAAAACCGCCACAGTTCTTGAAACGGCGGGAGTGGATTATTTACAGGGCTATTATTTTGGCAAACCCTCAGACAAGCCCCTAAGGCCAGCTGAGGGTTAAACACACATTTATTCTGCAGCGATGGAGTGGGGCTTGGACCCACTGAATTCAGCTAGAAGCCGGATTTCTTCCGCTTCTGCTTTTTTAATGCTTTCTTCCTTAACGGGGCCAAACCCGCGTATCATATCAGGCACAGAAGCTATTTTGACCGCTGTTTCGTAATTCTCTTCATTTAAGTGGTCGATTACAACAGAGAGTGTTTGTTCGTAATGGCTGATCAGAGCTCTTTCTTTTCGACGTTCTCTTGTGTACCCAAAGAGATCAAACGGAGTTCCGCGCAGGCTTTTGCCTACGGCCAGCAAGCGGAATAAACTGAATATCCAGGGGCCAAATTCCCTCTTTCGGGGGCGGCCTGTTGCAATGTCTTTCCCTGGAAGGATAGGGGGCGCCAAGTGAACGGAGAGGTATGTCTTTCCGGCAAATTGGGCTTTTAACTTTTCTCTGAACTCTTTGCTGCTGTATAGACGTGCTATCTCATATTCGTCTTTGTAGGCAAGCAGCTTGGCATAATTCAGGGCTATTGCTTTGCTCAGCCCTGTTTTTCCATCGAGTTTTTTCTCAACCTTTTTAATACGTTCTATAAAATCGGTATAACGTTTGGCATAAGCCGGGTTTTGATATGCCCTGAGGTGATTTGCTCTGCTCTTTATGATATCTTCCAGGCTTGTTGGCAGGTCTGGCTTATCTAGGGTTGTTCCTTTTAGCACATTCAACACGGCACCAATGTCGTGGGCAGCCATTCTGCCCCAGAAGAAGGTGCGGATATTGGTTTCCTGGGCCACTTTATGCAGTTCGAACGCCCCCATGATTGCTTCATGAGACAGCGGGATCAGGCCTTTTTGCCAGGCATAGCCCAGCAAGAATGTGTTGTTGGCGATGGCGTCACCCATCAGGGCTGAGGCAATTTCATGGGATGGTACACGGAAGCGGCTATCCTCCCGTGTGAGGGCATCCAACTGAGACTGGACAGCAGCTTGTTTGAAATCAATGTCTTTGTTGCGCACGAAATCAGCAACGGGTGTTAGGTGTGAGTTGATCACAGCGGCTGTTCTGTCCGCTCTTAGCAAATTGGCGGCATCTTTGCCTGCTGCCACAATGCTATCGCAGGCGAGCAGGGTATGTACCCTTCCTGTAACGATACGGGGGGACCTTAATTTATCAGCTTTTGCGGCAATCCGCACGTGGCTTAATACGGCCCCGCCTTTTTGTGCAAGTCCGCTGACATCCAGTACAGAAGCGGCTTTGCCATCAAGATGAGATGCCATACCAAGTACTGCACCAATGGTCAGTACCCCTGTGCCACCAATGCCTGCCACCAGAATATTGCAATCTTCAAATTCCTCATCAAAACCCGGAATTTTGGGCATGGGCAGGTCTGGCAGGTTCAGCGCACTCAGGTCACCGGTTCCAGCCTTGGACTTTCTTGGCTGTGCACCTCTTACACTCACGAATGAGGGGCAGAATCCTTTAATGCAGCTATAATCCTTGTTACAGGAGCTTTGGTTGATCTGGCGTTTACGGCCAAATTCTGTTTCCAAGGGTTCAATGGAAGTGCAGTTGGATTGAACGGAGCAGTCACCACAGCCTTCACACACTGCATCATTAATGAAAATACGTCTGCTTGGGTCATGCATCAGGCCACGCTTGCGGCGGCGGCGCTTTTCTGCAGCGCATGTCTGGTCATATACCAAGGCAGTCACACCTTTGATTTCTTTCAGTTCATCCTGAATTTTGGCCAGATAATCCCTGTCATACACTTCTGTGTTTTGGGGTAGGCTCAGGAGGGCGTAATCCGCCGCTTTTTCTGATAGCACAACAACGCGAACCACCCCTTCCGCTGCCAATTGGGCACAAATCTGGGGCACCGTGAGTTGCCCCTCAACAGCTTGTCCCCCTGTCATGGCAACAGCATCATTGTAGAGGATTTTAAAGGTCATGTTCGCTTTGGATGCCACAGCCTGGCGGATTGCCAACGTGCCAGAGTGCATATAGGTGCCATCACCCATGTTGGCGAACATATGTTTCTCGCGGGTAAACGGGGCTTGCCCAATCCATGGCACACCTTCACCGCCCATCTGGGTGTAGGTTTCTGTATTTCTGTCCATATTCATGGACATGATATGGCAACCAATACCAGCCATGGCGCGGCTGCCTTCTGGCACTTTGGTGGAGCTGTTGTGTGGGCAACCGGAACAGAAATAGGGCACTCGGTTGATCGCCGGGTCATAGCCGGTCAGCGCACGCTTCCGCTCGCTAAAATAATCCAGCTTAGCCTGAATGTCCGGGCTTTTATAGAGCTTGGCCATTCGTGCTGCGATAGCATGGGCAATAATGCCGACATCCAGCTCATTCTCGGGTGGCAGCAGCCATTCGTTATTCTCATCATGCTTGCCAACAACAGTTGGGCGCACATTTGCCTTCCAGTTGTATAGTTGCCAGCGAAGCTGGTGCTCGATCATCTCTCGCTTTTCTTCTACAACAAGAACCTCATCAAGGCCTTCACAGAAGTGGCGAACCCCATGGGGTTCCAGCGGCCAGGGCATGCCGACCTTATAAAGGCGCAGGCCAATTTCCTTGGCAACTTCACTATCGATGCCCAGTTCATAAAGGGCCTGCCGAACATCCTGGTAGGATTTGCCCGAGGTGATAATACCAAATTTGGGTTTGGGGCTATCCCAGATCACTCGGTCAATGCCATTGGCGCGGGCAAAGGCCTGGGCCGCGAAACCTTTATAGCGCTGCAGGCGTCTGTCCTGTTCGCGCCATGGGTCAGGCCAGCGAATACCAAGGCCACCTTCTGGCATTTCAAAGTCTGTTGGTGTGATGATTTCCCGCATCTCACGGGTCAGGTCAACGGTGCCCGAGGTTTCAACGGCTTCACCGGTGCCCTTAAAGCCAACCCATGTGCCGGAATAGCGGCTCAAGGCAATCCCCAGGAGGCCATATTCCACAAATTCCTGAATAGAAGCCGGATATAACTCTGGCATGAAAGCAGCCACAAAATTATGATCACTCTGGTGGGGTAAGGTGGAGGACTTGGCACCATGGTCATCGCCGGTCAGGCACAAAACACCGCCATATTTTGTGGTGCCCGCTGCATTACCGTGCTTCACAGCGTCCATAGAGCGGTCCAAGCCTGGCCCTTTGCCATACCAAATGCCGAAAACGCCATCATATTTGGCATCTTTTTCATTCAGGCCCACCATCTGAGTGCCCCAAACCGCCGTAGCCGCCAGGTCTTCATTAATGCCGGGTTCAAAAACAATATCATTGGCTTCAAGGTATTTCTGGGCGCGGTTTAGCTCCATATCATACCCGCCGAGAGGGGAACCGCGATAGCCCGAAATGAAACCGGCAGTATTTAAACCTGCAGCTTGGTCGCGCCATTTTTGCACCATAGGCAAGCGTACCAGCGCTTGAATTCCGTTTACAAAAACACGGCCTTCGCGCTGCGTATATTTATCCTGCAGCGTAACTTTTTGGCTCATGATAGTCTCCTGCCGCAAATCATACAGGCGGCTCCCCCAATCATCCTAAATTTTTCTTAATTCTGATTATGACAGAAAATTCAGGAAATGACCTTTCGAAGTTTGAATATTCTTGCAATCTTAGGATAGTTTTCTACCGTTTTTTGTAATTTGTGATCGGTAGTCAGAAATAGATATCCTTTGGCTGCACTGCAACAAAAAAGCGCGAGGCTATGCTGGCTAATGCTTATGCGGACTCTTTAAACAATTCTCTGCCGATTAACATACGCCGAATCTCTGACGTGCCAGCACCAATTTCATATAGCTTTGCATCTCTCCAGAGGCGACCTGCCGGAAACTCGTTCATATATCCATTGCCGCCAAGTGCCTGAATTGTCTCACCTGCCATCCATGTGGCTTTTTCCGCAGAATAGAGAATGGTGCCTGCGCAGTCTTTGCGGCTTACACATCCTTCATCACAGGCACGGGCAACAGCATATACATAGGAACGGCAGGCTGTCCAAGTGGTGTACATATCAGCCAGCTTGCCCTGCATCAGCTGAAAGCTGCCAATCGGTTGGCCAAACTGCTCCCTCTCATGGACATAAGGCAGCACGACATCCATACAGGCATGCATAATGCCAAGCGGGCCACCGCTGAGAACGAGCCGCTCATAATCCAGGCCAGACATCAGGATTTTAACGCCATCACCCTCTTCTCCAACCAAATTTTCGAAAGGAACAAAGCAATCATCAAAAATCAATTCGCCGGTGTTGGAGCCCCGCATGCCCAATTTGTCCATTTTCTGACCAATAGAAAAACCAGACATTCCCTTTTCCACCAGAAAGGCTGAAATTCCTTTGTGTCCCGCGTTCATATCTGTTTTTGCATAAACAAGCAGCACGTCAGCGTCAGGGCCGTTGGTGATCCATGTTTTACCGCCATTGAGAATGAAGCCGTCATTACGTTTTTCGGCTCGTAGCTGCATGGAGGTTACGTCTGATCCAGCTCCTGGTTCAGACATTGCCAGTGCACCAACAAAGTCTCCACTGATCAGCTTGGGCAGAAAACGCTCTTTTTGCTCAGTGTTGCAGTTACGGTTAATCTGGTTAATGCACAAATTGGAGTGTGCACCATAACTGAGCCCAATTGCAGCAGACGAACGGCTTATCTCTTCCATGGCAATGGTATGAGCCAGATACCCCATGTCCGTTCCACCATATTCTTCAGGGGCTGTAATACCCAAAAGCCCCATATCACCCAGCTTGTGCCACAACTGGGCAGGAAAATTGTTTTCCTGATCCAGTGTGTTGGCCAGTGGCTCTATTTCGCTTTCGACAAATTTGACAATGCTGTCGCGAAGCATGTCCATTTCTTCACCAAAGCTGAAATTAAAATGAGGGAACTGATACATGGCTATTTTACTTCCTGGTCGGAGGTGCTGATGCGCAGCAATAGTGCGCTTTCTGATACCTGCTGTTGTTCTTTGAGGTTTAAGTCTGAAATGATGCCGCTTTTTGGTGCGGTTATTGTGTGTTCCATTTTCATGGCTTCCAGAACCAGAAGGGGCTGACCTTGCTTAACGGTCTGGCCGTTCTGTCCGAAAATCTGAATAATTTTGCCTGCCATTGGGGCAAGCACTGTACCTGCACCTTCTATTGTTTCTTCGAAGGCGGTTGCAGGTAATTCCCTGTGCAGTCTGATCGTCTCTGAAGCAGAGACCAAGGTGATTGCTTCATCTGTAATATCGATGTGCAGGCTCAATTTGTTGCTATTCCAGAGGCAAATCAGTGTGTTGTTAGCCAGCCTGTCGTCACTGGCGTTAAAGATCTGGTCACCAACAGTGAGAAGAATATGATTTTTCCCGTGGCAGGCTGTGACCTGCACATTATTGTCTTCAGGGCAAAGAAAAGAGATTTTTTCTGCGGCCGGAAGATTCAAACGGAAAGCAGACGTTTGTGCCCAGGGGTCGACACCTATAGAGCTTGCCTTGCGGTTTAATATCAGGCCCAGGGCTGCGAGTGCGTAATGCTCGCTGGTCATGGCTTGCTTGTTAATCAGGCTGTCCTGATGCTCTTCTATAAATCCGGTATGAACGTCACCGTTATTAAAGGCTTTCTGATGCAGGATGCTAACCAGAAAGTCCCGGTTTGTGGGAAGGCCTGTAATCGGCGTTTCTGCCAGTAAGCTTGTCAGCCTCTGGATAGCCTGTGCCCGGTTTTCACCATAAGCGATAAGCTTGGCAATCATGGGGTCATAGTAGATGGATACCTCATCACCAGCACAGACTGCCGCGTCTATACGGCTATGGTCGGGCAGGGGCAGTAATGGGTCAAACAGTTTCACAGTGCCAGTGGCTGGCATGAAGTTTTTAACCGGGTCTTCCGCATATAGCCTTGCTTCGATGGCGTGCCCGTGCAGTGATGCGTCAATCTGTGCCTGCGTCAGTGGCAGGGCTTCACCCTGAGCAACGCGTATTTGCCACTCCACCAAATCCTGCCCTGTGATCATTTCTGTCACGGGATGTTCCACCTGCAAGCGGGTGTTCATCTCCATGAAATAGAAAGGGGCATCTTCAAGCGGCACGGAAGCGTCAACAATAAACTCAACTGTGCCTGCGCCGATATAATTTACGGCTTTGGCGGCACGTACGGCAGCTTCCCCAAATTCCTGGCGTTTCTCCGCTGACATGCCGGGGGCAGGGGCTTCTTCAATCACCTTTTGATAGCGCCGCTGAATGGAGCAATCCCGTTCAGACAAGTGAACGATATTGCTGTGGCTATCACCAAAGACCTGCACCTCAATATGGCGTGGTTTCTCGATATATTTTTCAAGCAACAGGCGGTCATTGCCAAAGGCGCTCAGGCCTTCCCTCTTTGCAGCGATCAGGGCCTCAGGTAGCTCAGTAGAGGAAAACACTTTCCTCATGCCTTTGCCGCCACCGCCGGCAACTGCTTTAATCAGCAGGGGATAACCAATTTCCTCGGCAGCCTTTAACAGTGTTTTCTGGCTTTGATCTTCGCCAAAATAACCCGGTGCAATGGGAACATTATCTTTTGATACCAATTCCTTAGCAGCATCTTTTAAGGCCATATCTCGCATGGAGGCTGGCTTGGGGCCAATAAAGATGATATCCGCTTCTGCACAGGCTTCAGCAAAATCAGGGTTTTCTGAGAGAAAGCCATAACCGGGGTGAATGGCATCTGCCCTGGCTTGCTTTGCGGCTGAAATGATTCTTTCAATGACCAAGTAGCTCTCTGAAGCCGCGGCCGCACCAATATAAATGGCTTCATCTGCCATTTGCACATGCAGGGCTTTTTTGTCCGCTTCCGAGAAAACGCTTACGGTCTGGATGCCCAGACGCCTGCAAGTGCGGATGACCCGACAGGCAATTTCCCCCCGGTTGGCAATCAATATTTTCTGAATATTTTTTTCCATGATTAATACGCCTTACATGCGGAAGACGCCAAAGCGGGTCGGTTCAATGGGGGCGTTCATGGCCGCAGAGAGGCCTAGTGCCAGCACCTGTCTGGTTTGGGCCGGGTCTATGATGCCGTCATCCCATAGGCGTGCGCTGGCATAATAGGGGTGCCCCTGCGTTTCATACATGTCACGGATCGGGTTTTTGAAAGCTTCTTCTTCATCAGTTGACCAGCTTTCACCCCTGGCTTCCATGCCGTCACGCCTGACAGTGGCCAGCACTGTAGCGGCCTGTTCACCCCCCATCACTGAAATACGGGCATTAGGCCACATCCATAGAAAGCGGGGCTGATATCCACGGCCACACATGGCATAATTACCAGCACCAAAGCTGCCACCAATCACCACCGTGAATTTAGGCACATTGGCACAGGCAACGGCTGTCACCATTTTGGCGCCATGTCGGGCGATGCCGTCATTTTCATATTTTTTACCAACCATGAAGCCGGTGATGTTCTGTAGGAAAACCAACGGAATGTTGCGCTGGCAGCAGAGCTCTATGAAATGGGCGCCTTTTTCCGCGCTCTCAGAAAAGAGGATGCCGTTGTTAGCAATAATGCCGACGGGAAAGCCATTAATGTGAGCAAAACCACAAACGAGGGTTTCTGCATAAAGCTTTTTAAATTCGTCAAAATGGCTGCCATCTACAATACGGGCAATAATCTCCCTTACGTCAAAAGGTTGGCGGGGGTCTTTGGGAATGATTCCATAGATTTCTTTTGGGTCATAAGCCGGTTCAACCGGCTCTTTCATCGTCAGACTGTTTTGTTTTTTAAGGTTCAGGTTGGCGACTATATTCCTTGCGAGAGCCAAGGCATGTTTGTCATCTCTGGCCAGATGGTCCACCACACCGGAAGTGCGGGCATGTACGTCACCGCCGCCGAGTTCCTCAGCGCTGACCACTTCACCAGTGGCTGCTTTCACAAGGGGAGGGCCACCCAAAAAGATAGTGCCCTGTTTTCGCACAATGATGCTCTCATCGGCCATTGCGGGGATATAAGCGCCGCCAGCTGTGCAGCTACCCATAACCACAGCTATTTGAGGGATGCCTGCCGCTGACATGTTCGCCTGATTATAGAAGATGCGCCCAAAATGGTTTTTATCCGGAAAAACTTCATCCTGATTTGGCAGGTTGGCTCCGCCGCTATCCACCAGATAAATGCAGGGCAGGTTGTTCTCCGCTGCAATTTCCTGCGCCCGCAGATGTTTCTTCACAGTTATGGGGTAATAGGTGCCACCTTTTACCGTGGCATCATTGCATAGGATCATACACTCCTGGCCTGAAATGCGCCCAATGCCAGCCACAACACCGGCGGCATTAATATCTGCCTCGTACATGCCGAAAGCAGCCAATTGACCAATTTCCAGAAAAGGTGCCCCTGGGTCTAATAATGTATCAATTCTATCACGAGGCAGTAGTTTACCGCGTGCCATATGCTTTTCTCTGGCAGCGGCTGATCCACCAAGGGCTATGGAAGCAACAGTTTTGTTCAGGTCATCTACAAGAGCCTGCATGTGAGCTGAATTTTGAGTAAAGCTCTCACTTTCCGGCTGAATTTGGCTGGTGAAGACTGTCATATTCTTTTTTCCGTTTAGGCCTAAATTTACCTGACTTCCTAAAAGAACTTTACGCCAGAGTGTGGTATAGGTAAAATTGAAGATGAAAATTCAATTAATAGATGATGCCTATGATGGATCTATATTTACTGCGATATTTCCTTGCTGTTGTTGAAACAGGCAGTTTCACTCGGGCGGCTGACCGCACATTTGTAACCCAGCCCACTTTATCGGCAGGGATCAAGAAACTGGAGGACCAGCTTGGGCATATCCTGTTTGAGCGGACGAACAGACGTGTTTTCCTGACTGATGCAGGCACACGTTTTTTGCCACGCGCCAAGGCAATCCTTCATGAATGTAACCTTGCTGTGCAGGCCTTGGAGAAAGGCCTTTCTATTCCGATTCTGCGTCTGGGTGTTTTGACGACTATTTCGGCGGAAAAGGTGGGCCAGATGTTGGCGCATTATCGCAAAACCGAACCAAATATTGCTATTGAAGTTGTTGACGGGACAGAGCAGGAGCTGGCGAACAGGCTGGATGACCGCAGTTTGGATTTTGCGCTGTCTATATACAGGGGGCAGGACGAAAATGAGGCTATTCCGCTGATGGAAGAGGGCTATCTCTTTATCCTGTCTAAAGATAACCCGTTCGAGGACGAACAAATACTTCAGGCACAGGATTTAGCCGGAGGCAATATGATTGTACGTAGCCGCTGTGAAGTTTTGAGTGAAACCAGCCGTTATTTCACGGATCAGAATATCAGGCCCCGCCTCGCTTATCGTACGCCAAATGATAGCCGCGCTATTGCCATGGTTGCAGGCGGAATAGGCGGCACTGTAGTGCCGGAAAGTCTGGTGGGTGAGATTGTGCAGCCCTTCAAGCTTAGAGGATTTGATTATAAAAGAACTTTAGGTTTGTTTAGGCCTCGATTTGATTTATTGGGGGAAAGTATTGAAATTGCCAATCGGTTTGAAGAGCATGTCAGGCAATTTTGGACGGCTGGGCTTATGGATTTAAGCTATGACGTTACGGAAACATAAGTAATGATAAAATTCGTCATCACTTTTTTTTGATCGCGTTTTTGGGGCATTTCGCCGATTTTTCCATTTGATGGATTGCATTCATCTTGTTTTCAATCCAATTAATGCTACTCTTAATGAGTCTTATTAATACATGTCGCCGACTAAAATTAGATAAGATTATCAGGCGATAGAGCGAGGTCACTATGCGTATCGGGCAAATATTTCTTCTGGCACTTTTTATCGCTTTGGCCTCAGCGGCAGCGTGGCTTTTTTATGGCGATCAGAGCAACGCAGGTATAGCTCGCGGGCGCGGTAACATGCAGGTGACGGTCATCACCGCCCCTGCTGAGACAAGAACTTTTACAGATATTGTAGAGGCTTTGGGGACGGCTAAGGCTAGAGAGTCTGTCACCCTGACATCTCGTGTGTCGGATACGGTTCGCGAAGTTCTTTTTGAGGATGGCCAATCGGTCAAGCAAGGTGATGTTTTGGTTCGCCTGCAAGATAATGAAGAGAAAGCCCAGTTAAGTGAGGCAAAAGCCAATTTAAATGAAGCAGAGCGGCAGTTCGAACGTGTTAAAAACTTGGTGAAACAGGGGAATGCGTCAACAGCAGCCCTTGATACGCAACAGCGAAATATGGATGAAGCCCGCTTCAGGCTTGATGCTGCTCAGGCACGGCTTGCAGACCAAAAAATTGTAGCCCCCTTTGATGGTTTGCTTGGGTTGAGGCAAGTCAGTGCCGGTTCGCTTATCACACCGTCCACAGCCATTACCACAATTGATGATATTGATATTATCAAAATGGATTTTTCCGTGCCAGAACGCTTTATTGCAACGTTGGCACCAGGGCAGCGTGTTTATGCACGAGTTGAGGCTTATCCGGGCCGTCGTTTTGAAGGGGTCATTACCACGATTGATAGCCGTATTGACCCGGCTACACGCTCTGTTGTGATCAGGGCTGAAGTGCCTAACCCAGACCATGCCCTGAAACCGGGGTTGCTGATGATTGTGAAGGCGGTTAGCCGTGAATGGGAAGGCGTTTCTATTCCTGAAGAGTCTGTCGTCATGTCAAATGGTGACCCCTTTGTCTATGTGGTGAAGGAGGGTGTAGCCCGTAGAACATCTGTTAAACTTGGGCTCAGGCGTCCTGGCTATGTGGAAGTGACAGATGGTATCGCCGCTGATGAATCTGTCGTGATTGAGGGAACATGGCGACTGGGTGGCTCCGAAGTTCCTGTACGGGTTCTCAGCGAAGCAAGTGCAGCTGCGGTTGGGAAGCTGTCATGATCCTATCAGACATATCGGTTAAGAGGCCGGTTTTTGCCACGGTTATCAGCCTTTTGTTGATTGCTTTTGGCCTCATTTCCTTCAGGCAGCTTTCTGTTCGAGAGTTACCTGATATTGACCCTCCCATCGTGACGGTGGAAACAGATTATATGGGGGCGAGTGCTGCGGTAGTGGAAACCCGGGTTACCCAGATTATTGAGAACCGAATTACGGGCGTACCAGGCATTAAAACCATTGAGTCAAGTAGCCGGGATGGTCGTTCTTCCATCTCTATTGAATTTTCGCTTGATCGGGATATTGACGCTGCCGCCAATGATGTGCGGGACAGGGTGAGCCGCGTGCTCGATAATCTGCCAGAAGAGGCAGACCCACCAGAGGTTTCGAAGGCGGATGGGGATGCTCAGCCCATCATGTACCTGAGTTTGACAAGTGAAACGATGGATACGCGTCAGCTCTCGGACTATGCGGAACGCAATATTGTTGATCGCCTGTCTGTGGTTGATGGTGTGGCTCGGGTGCGCCTTTTTGGCTCAAAACGCTATGCAATTCGTATTCACCTAGACAGACTAGCCATGGCAGCTCGTGATGTCACGGTTATGGATATTGAGGCTGCACTTCGCTCCGAAAACGTGGAGCTTCCAGCAGGTAAAATTGAATCCATCAGGCGTGACACAATAGTTAGGTTGAATCGTGAATATTCCAGCCCTGAAGATTTTGCCACCATGGTGATCCGCGAGGGCGATAATGGTAGCCTTGTTCGGCTTGGTGATGTGGCAAAAGTGGAGCTGGGTAGCGAGCTTGGTAAGCGGTCATTTAAGAGCAATGGTGAACCGCTTGTCGGCCTCGGGATTGTCAAACAATCAAAAGGTAACACTGTTGCCGTGGCTGAAGGGATTACTCGTGAAGTCGAGCGCATTAGCCAGACACTGCCTGAAAGCATGGAGTTTTTTGTTGGTTTCGATAGCTCTATCTTTATTTCCAAAGCGATCTCAGAGGTCTATTTTACGCTAGGCATAGCTATGGCTTTGGTTGTGGTCGTACTCTATC
>JBNKGK010000032.1:0-16190 GCA_050289785.1 Kordiimonas sp. | reverse complement strand
TTCATCAATGCCTTCAAAACCCGGTGCCATCCCGGCCTCCAGCGGGAAGCGGCCAAGCAGCGCCTGACAGAAGCTATGAAAAGTTTGAATTTGCAGGCCCGCTGCCAGCTCGAGCACTTCAGCAAAAAGCTGACGCGCGCGTGTGAGCATGGCCTCATCGGCAAATTCATCGGTGCGGCGGTTAATCTCTGCGGCAAGGCTTGTGTCATCCAGCAGTGTCCAGCGGCCAAGCTCTGCAAAGATACGATTTTTCATCTCTGCCGCTGCCGCCTTGGTGAAGGTAAGGCACAGAATGTTGGCCGGGTTGGTGCCTGTGAGCATCAGGCGCAGCACCCGGGCAGTGAGAACATGGGTCTTGCCCGTACCCGCAGACGCCCCCACCCAGGCGGTAAGCTGTGGGTCTGTGGCGCGGGCCTGCTCCATCGTCATGCGGGGTTTGGCGCTCATGCTTCGTCGTCCCCCTCAACTGGTAGGATATCCAGAAACGGATCATCCGCACTGCGCCACTCTTTCACCCGCGCCAAATGGTCATAATCACCATAACCCGTGATCGTCGGCCTTGGGTTAGACAGATACGGCGTGCCTGGCTTATCGAACGCTGCAATCAGGCGCAGCAAGCCTTCTTCCGCCCCAGCTATCTGGTCAGCAACATCCTTGACCTTCCTTACCTCATGAACAGGTTCGCCGCCCATTAGTTTCCAGAACAGAAGGTCTTCTACTGGCGCTGCTTCCACCCCGGCAAAAGCACCCCTTTCGGCCAGCAACCCTTCAAGCGGCAACTGCGGGGCAAAGCCCGCTGCAATGCGCTTGGCTGTGGGCACTGTACCGGTTTTATAATCAATAATGGAAAGGCCGCCCTCTTCCTTGCGCTGGTCTATCCTGTCTGCTTTGGCAAAGAGCGTGAAATCGGCCCCTGCCATTGGCATTTCAGCCCAACCTTCCACAGCGACAATATCAAAAAGCTTGCCCCGCTCGGCTTCATGAGCCGTGAACCATTCAGCGATACGCACAAAACGTGGCCACCAGAAAGCATAGACCGTGGGTTGCTGCTCCACCTGATTAAACACCCACGCCCCCACATCCAGAAGGCGCTTGAAACCCGCCTCGCCCGTACGCGGGCCATCTTCCAAAAGGAAGTTTTCCAGCGCCTCATGCAGCAAATTACCTTTTTGCGCCGCATTGGGTTTCTGGTCCACCGGGTCAAGCGGTTTGAAGCCCAGCACCTTGGCGGCATACAGGCTGTAGGGGTCACGCATCCAGCTTTCCACCTGCGTGACCGAAAGCTTGCGCGGCCTTGCAGCCAGCGGCGGTTTTGGCGTCGGGGGCTGGCAGGGCTGTACCCGCGCCACGTGCGTTAACTGCTCGGCCCATTCCACATAGTGTCTGGCTTGCGGCAAAGGCCTGCCCGCCAGCGCCTCAAGGCGGAACCACCAGCGACTAGGCACGGTGGGGGCCCCGTCCACCTTTTCTGCCCGCGTGAGATACACCACCGGGGCAGAGACCGCCTGCATAAAATCATGACCAGACTGCCCGGTGCGCCGCTCAAGAGGCGGCAGACCGAAAGCATGGCGCATGGGTCGGCTCATCCATGGGTCTGGCTTTACTTCAGCTGGCCATATGCCCTCGTTCAGGCCACCTAATATCATCACATCTGCCCGCTGCAAACGAGCCTCAAGCGGCCCCCATATGCTCAGTCGCGGGTGACGCCGCCACACCGGGCGCACTGTCACATCTGCACAGATTTCAGCAAAGAACGCATCATAACCTTCTGCCTTAACCGGCCCAAGAGTAGAGGCTTCACTGATCAGTTCCGTCAACCGCTCGGCCAGCGCATTGCCTTCTTCCCCTTTCCACAGCCTGTCTGCCCCCGGCATGTCCTCTGTGGCCACAAGGGCTTCAGCCGCTGTGATATGTGCTTCCAGCAATTTGGCGAAAGACAAGCCCTGCTCGAAAGCTATTTCAAAGGGCTGTAAGGCCTCATAGGCGGCCATGATCAGGGCCAGATCCCGCTTGCTAAAAGAACGCTTTGGGTCTGCCGCTTTTTCCCGTGCCTGGGCCAACAGCCCTGCGATGCCAAGGGCAGGCCTCACGCCGCGTAACACATCCTGATCGAGCCGCCGGAGCGCCGAGAGAAAGGTGGCCCGCTTGTGCCCCGCCGCCACAAAAGGATGCTGCAATAAAGCCAGCAGAGGCACCGGGGCAAATTGTTCGCTTACTGCTGTTGCCATCAGGCCAAGGAAACGGCCGGGTACTGTGTTTAAGGCCCTGTCACCACCGGAATCATCTATCTCCACATCCCAGCGGGCGAGACTTGCCCTCACATGGCGGGCAAGCTGCCTGTCTGGTGTCACCAAAGCGGCAGTTTGCCCCGGCACCTCCAGTACTTCCCGCATCAATACAGCTATGGCATCTGCCTCTTCCCGACGCGTTGGGGCCACCAGTGACTGCATACCAGCAAACAAGACACCATCCGGCACCTGATGATAGGCCATCTGCTGCCATTTGCTGGTTTGATCTGCAGGCAGGAGGGCGTGGCGAATATACTGAACTCGCTGCACATGAGGCAGGGCCTCTTGATGGCCCCAGTGTTCCACCTCATGACGACTAACGCCCATATGATGCAAAAGCGCCTTCAAGGACGCTTGCGGATGCGTGACACTGGCCGAGATTTTACTGGCTGTTTCGAGGTCTATCGCCTCCCAGGCTTCCTCATCCATGGCCATATCAAGCCCGGGCAGAATGACCATGCCATGGGGCAGGCGCGCAACCACGCGCAACAGCTCTGCCGTTGCGGGGATAGACCCCGTAGAACCCGCCGCAATAATACGACCCTTTGGCGGGTGAGCCTGCCAGGTGCTGGCCAGCATACGAATGAGCTTGTCCCGCCGCTCTGCAGGGTTTGCCGCCCCTTCCTTTTTCAAAACTTCCGGCCATGTTTCTGAAACAATTTTCAGCATCTGCAGGGTGATATCCCAGTGCTGGGCCAGATCATCCGGCACAAGCTTCTGCAGGCTTTCAAAGGATTTGCCTTCAGTTTCCACCTGATCCATCAGGCGGGCCAGTTCCCCCGCCAGACGCCATGCCTGAGCCGGGGCCAGCCCTGTGTCTCCCGCGCCTTCCATACGAAAAAGCACCGGCATGGTTTTCTCAACATACTGCATGAGCAGCGCCAAGCGCCTGACCGGATGGATAGCAGGCGGCAGTGCCGAGAGATCAAGCCCAAAACCAGCACTTAAAAAACTGATCTCTTCTTCATCCACGTCGCCAATAGGGCGCATCACTGGTAACAGCGTTGGTTTCTGGCCTAGGAGGCGCAAAAAAGCCTCTCTGAGGGATCGACAAGCGCGCCTATTTGGCAGCAGAATGACAGCATCTGCCAGATGGGCCATATCACCCCCCGCCTCATCCAGTAGCCCTTGTGCCAGTGCGTCCACAAAGGATCGCTCAGGAGAGATGGAATAAACCGTTGGTGCTGCTGGGCCCTGTGCGCTTGCCTTTGCCATCATGCCGCCCCTATCAGTGCCAGCTTTTCTTCTGCATCTTTAATGGCTTCAGGGGTGCCTACGTGCATCCATTCCCCCGTATGCAAGAGACCAAAAAGGCGGCCATGGGCGACGGCTTCTCGCCAGATAATTCTGTTTGATTGTGGCCCCTCCGGCAGGTTTTTATAAAGAGAAGGCTTCACGATTTGAATGCCGCCATACATAACGGGCGCAGAAGGGGCCTCATCGCGAAACGCAATGGGAACAGCCTGATCTGCAGTCAAATCCGCCAGGAAATCACCCTTGCCATCATACCCAAGCGCTTTTTTCACCCGCACCAGCAATAGCAGGCAGTCCATTCGCTCTGGCTCAAAACAAGCAGCCAATCTAGCCAGGGTATCTTCTGAACCATCTGTCCATAGCGCATCACTATTAATAATGTAACAGGGTGCCTCCCCCAACAAAGGCAAGGCTTTTTTTACCCCACCGGCCGTTTCCAGAAGCTCAACCCGCTCATCAGAAATAAGAACCCGGCCCTCTTTTATCCGAGGTGCCAGATGCTGCTCGAGCTGGTCTGCAAGGTGATGAACATTCACCACAACAGGGCCAGTACCTGCTTTTTCGAGATGCAGAAGCGCCCGGTCCAACAAGGTAACCCCCGCCACAGGCACCAGGGGTTTGGGCAGGGTATCAGACAATTTTCCCATGCGCGTACCCTTGCCTGCAGACAATACCATCGCCCGCATCTTCTGCTCACCACTCATGCTGCAAGCTCTTTGAGCCGTGCAGACCAAAGGTCAGCCTTGCCTCTAAAACTTATCCGCCGCTCACCAGCCTCACCAATGGTTAAAACAAGCTCAAGGGCGTTTTCCCACCACTCTGCTGGCATCCTGTCAGGCCATTCTATCAAACATATGGCCTGCTCCCTCGCTTCATCAAGGCCCAGCTCATAAGCTTCTTCCGGATCTGTTAAACGGTAAAGGTCTGCATGGAATATTTCCTCGCCCTGATCATCTTCATAGTTTTGCACGAGGGTGAAGGTGGGGCTTGGTACCTCTGCATGTTCATCCTCTAATCGCGCGCGAATGAAAGCCCTCGCCAATGTGCTTTTCCCTGCGCCCAGATCCCCCGTAAGCGCAATCAAATCACCTGGCTGGAAAACATTCGCTAACTGCCCGGCCAGAGACACGGTTTCAGCTTCACTAACACAATGGTAGTCAAACAACAGATCATTGCTCATTGAGGTGCCTGTGTGTTTTTCTCTGTGTTGTTATGTGTTTGTGTCCGGGGCAAGGTGCAGCTCAGGGACAGGCCCTCCTCCTCAAAAGGGGCTAGCCTGATAGCACCATGATGCAGGCGCATAATGCTGCGCACAAGGGCAAGATCAAGTCCTGTTGCCCGTCGCCCACTGGGGGAAGCCCCCATCGCCACGGTAGAGACCAGCGTATCGCGCTCATAAGGCGCAAGGCCAGAACTGCGGCTGGTAACAATGATTGTGACCATCTGGTCATCTGATATGACCTGAATGGAAAGCTCCCCCCCTGAACGGGCATAATTGAGCATGGAAGAGACCATATTACAAAAGGCTTGCTTCATCCGGCCTTTATCAACCACCATCAGGCCAGCATCTTCTGTCTCCCCAAAATGAAGCGTCACGCTAGACTTGCGCGCCAGTTCTTGCGCCAGTGAAGAAGCCTCTGCGATAATATCGTGGACCGCCACTTCTTCCAGCTCCACATGAGCTTCCCCTGCGTCAATCACGGCCAGATCAAGCACATCAGCAACAATATCTTTCAGAGTGTCTGACGCCGTGAGAATGTGCTTTACATATTCTTCCTGTTGATCATTCAAATCACCAAAAATTTTCTGGTCCAGCATTTCAGCAAAACCAATAATGGAATTAAGGGGTGTACGAAGTTCATAAGACATGCTTGTGATAAACTCACTTTTCAGCCTGTCTGCAGCTTCGAGTGCGCTGGATCTCTCTCTCAGAGCCTGTTCCACCATGAAGCTATCAGTGACATCATTTTGGGTAAGCATCACACCGCCATCGGGCAGTGGTACAATGGAATAATCCACCACCAGACCATCTGCCCTGTACCAGCGACCTGTACGGCTGGTACGCTCGGTTACCCAGGCAGGCAGCTGTTTTTTAAAATCCTCTTCCGGACGTTCACCGTGCTCAGAGAAGGCATCGAGTTTTCTGACTAGATCAGCCAGATGGGGTTCACCATCCAAATCATCAGGCGTTAACTGCCATAAGGTCTGAAAGGCAGGATTCGAAAGCTGTAACAAACCATTGGAGCCAAACACAGCAATGCTCTCATGCATATTATCCAGCGTTTCCTGCTGCACCGCGATCAAGGTGTTATAGGAACGCTCCAAAGCAAGCCTGTCGGTCACATCTTCAAAGAGGATAAGTAGCCCCCCTAATGGGTGGGGCTGGGTGACGACACGATGCGCCGTTCCGTCTGGCAAATGCCACATTTCCTCAAATGGTTCCAAGAGACTAGTATAATGTTTGAGAACACTGCGTTTCCATTGCTGGAAATCCGCCTGTTCCGGTAAACGCCGTTGTTCCCTCATGGTATCTAGAAGTTCACCATGGCGGATTTCAGAGGAGAGTAATTCTTCAGGTAAATGACAAAGGCGGGCGAAAGCACTGTTATAAAAACGTAGTGTCTGACCTGGGCCGAAAATGGCTACAGGACTTCTGAGCCTGTTCAGAGTTTCTGACTGTGCCTCAAGAACCCGAGACAGTTCTGACAGAGCTTCCTCTTCCCCAGTTACGTCAACGGCAATGCTCATAACATTCCCATCAGAATCCAACGGTATGTTGGTAATGGAAAACGCGCGTCGTTGGCCATTGATCACGCCAAAGCGACGTTCGCGTACATTTTCCCCTACTTCACGGGCCTTGCGAACAGAAGCAAAGCTGCCACGATCAAACAGCTCTAATTCACGCTCCACCACGTCTGTAGCATTATCACCGTCCACTGCATCAACATAGGCTTGGTTTGCCTGAATGAGCGACATATCAGCGCTATGCACCCAGATTGGAAAGGGAATACTGTTAAAAGCCTGACTGACATCCTGAAGCTGCAACTCAAGAGAACGCACCCCTTCCCGGTTGGTTCGTACAGGATGCCTGCTGGATTCCTCTAACCAAAGGATGGTGCTTGGCCAGGAGCCATCACGCACAGACAGTTTCTGTAAATCCAGTATCAGACGCGGTAAACTATTCCCCTGGTCAATCACAATTGGGGTTTTAATGTCCTTACCTTGAGAGAGTGAAGCCCTGATATCCTCTATGACATCCTTGGGCAAGGAGCCATGAGGAACCGCAAGCTCCTGGATATTAAGAGAAGAAGAGGCAGCCCCCGCCATTGCCATGGCATTGGCATCTGCCTGAATACGGCCGTCTGCCCAAAGCCAGATGGGGCTTCTGTGGTCTGTCCGGATCATAGTATCCAGGAAATCAGCCAAATCCTGCAGGAATTGCGCCCTGTCTGACATACGCCCGGCACGCCACATAGCGTATAGCCCTACGCCCAGCCAAACAGTGGCAATAATTGCCACAATCATACAGACGAAAGAAAAGGACCATCCTTCAGGCATTAAACGAAAATCTCCCCACAAATAGAGCTGTGAGGAGATTAGCCCGCCTGACATGGGCTAGACAAGGGGCGTTTCATCTACACCCCTAATTATATAGCTGGCTAAACGCCAAACTCTGATTTAAGGCCATCAACCAGATCAAGCCGCTCCCAGGAGAAACCGCCATCATCTGTAGCTGTACGCCCAAAATGCCCATATGATGAAGTGCGTGTGTAAATAGGCTTATTGAGGCCGAGATGTTCACGGATACCACGTGGGCTCAGGTTCACCATATCCTGCAGCACAAGTGACAGCTTGTTTGGGTCCACCTGAGGGTCATCGCCCCAAAGATCCACATAAACAGCAAGCGGCTTGGAAACACCAATCGCATAGGCAAGCTGAATAGTGCAGTTAGATGCCAGGTCTGCAGCCACCACATTTTTTGCCAGATAACGAGCCGCATAAGCAGCCGACCGGTCTACCTTGGTTGGGTCTTTTCCAGAGAAAGCCCCGCCACCGTGCGGTGCAGCCCCACCATAGGTATCTACGATAATTTTCCGGCCTGTCAAACCAGCATCCCCATCTGGCCCGCCAACCACAAACTTACCTGTAGGGTTCACATAAAACTCGTCTTCAGGACACATCCAGCCTTCTGGCAGCACAGATTGCACATGGCCACGCACCAACTCACGTAGCGCTTCCTGTGACACATTTTCTTTATGCTGAGTGGAAACAACAATGCTGGTTGCCCCAACAGGCCGACCGTCCACATAACGCAGCGTAACCTGGCTTTTGCTATCTGGCTCCAGCTCCGGCTGTGCGCCTGAATGACGGGCTTCAGCCATAGATTTCAAAATGCGATGCGAGAAATCAATTGGCGCTGGCATGAAACTTTGCGTTTCATCACAGGCAAAACCAAACATAATGCCCTGATCGCCTGCCCCTTCATCTTTGTCACCATTGGCATCAACACCCTGAGCAATATCAGCAGACTGTTCGTGGAGGTGGTTTTCAAACACAGCGGTTTCCCAGTGGAAACCATCTTGTTCATAACCAATATCCTTCACGGCCTGACGCGCAACACGTTCAATATCTGCATCTGTGATGCTTTCAGGACCGCGCACTTCACCCGCCAGAATAATTCTGTTGGTCGTGACCATGGTCTCGCAGGCAACGCGAGCCTGAGGCTCAGCACCCAAATATAAATCAACAACACTGTCAGAGATCCGGTCTGCAACCTTGTCTGGGTGCCCTTCTGAAACGGATTCACTTGTAAATACATAATCTTGCATGGAAATATCCCCATGCCCCGGCATCATCCGGGGCTTATGACTTATAATTCAGCTTAATAACGATAATGCTCTGGCTTGAAGGGGCCGGTTTTAGCCACACCAATGTAAGCAGCCTGCTCATCCGTCAGTGTTGTGAGGTTCACGCCCAATTTGCCAAGGTGCAGGGTAGCCACTTTTTCATCCAGATGCTTCGGCAGCACATAAACCTTGCGCTCATAATTAGCCGCATTGTTCCAAAGCTCGATTTGAGCCAGAACCTGGTTCGTAAAGCTGGCAGACATCACAAAGCTTGGGTGCCCGGTCGCACAGCCGAGGTTCACCAGGCGGCCTTTGGCAAGAATGATCAGCCTTTTACCATCCGGGAAAACAACCTCATCCACCTGTGGCTTCACTTCTTCCCACTGGTAATTGCTAAGGCCTGCGATCTGGATTTCACTGTCAAAGTGACCAATGTTACAAACAATCGTCCGGTCTTTCATTTCATGCATATGATCAACCGTGATGATATCTTTATTACCTGTTGCGGTTACAAAAATATCCCCAAGAGATGCAGCCTCTTCCATAGTGACAACCTGATAGCCTTCCATTGCCGCCTGCAGCGCACAAATCGGATCAATTTCTGTCACCATAACGCGGGCACCCTGGCCCCGAAGGGACTCGGCACAGCCTTTACCCACATCGCCATAACCACAAACAACAGCAACTTTACCAGCGAGCATCACGTCAGTAGCACGCTTCACACCATCCACAAGGGATTCACGGCAGCCATACAGGTTATCAAATTTGGATTTGGTTACACTGTCATTCACATTAATGGCCGGAACCTTCAGTGTCCCCGCTTTCGCCATTTCATAAAGACGCAGTACACCTGTGGTGGTTTCCTCAGAAATACCTTTCACGTCATCCATAATCTCTGGATAGTCTTTATGCATGATAATGGTGAGGTCGCCGCCGTCATCAAGAATCATGTTGGGGGTCCAGCCATCTGGGCCCTTAATGGTTTGATGCACACACCAGTCATATTCTTCTTCAGTTTCACCCTTCCAGGCAAAAACCGGTACACCAGTGGCAGCAATCGCAGCAGCCGCATGATCTTGTGTCGAAAAGATATTACAGCTGGACCAGCGCACCTCAGCACCCAAAGCTGTCAGCGTTTCAATCAGAACAGCTGTCTGAATTGTCATGTGCAGACAACCCGCAATACGCGCACCCTTAAGCGGCTGCGCTGCGCCATATTCCTCACGAACTGCCATCAGACCTGGCATTTCTGTTTCAGCGATATTGATTTCCTTACGGCCCCACTCGGCCAAAGAAATATCTGCAACTTTATAATCTGTCATTGGGTGCTCCTGTTCACATGGGGCCATTAATTGCCCCTGTTATATCAAGCACACAAAAAAAGATAAAGATTTCTTTATATAAAAATAGATGAATATTTAAGGTTAAGATTTATTCATCTTCACCAAAACGGTTTTCAATCAGCGACGCTAGTGCGTTGAGGGCTGCTTCCCCCTGTGCGCCCTCTGTCGCAATGGTGACTTTCTCACCTTTGGCTGCCCCAAGCATCATGAGCCCCATAATGGAGGTCCCAACAACTTCTGTTCCATCCTTCGCCACATAGGCCGTAGCATCAAAGCCAGCGGCTTCCCGGGCAAACCTTGCGGAAGCCCGTGCATGCAACCCTCTGGCGTTGACAATCTCAACGACTCTTGAAAAACGCTCGCTCATCGAGGATCACGCCCCCAGAACCTGGCTGGCGACGTTAATATATTTGATGCCCGCTTCCTTGGCAGCGTCTACTGCCTCAGAGAGAGAGGCCCCCTGGCGTACACTGGCAAGCTTGATCAGCATCGGCAAATTAATGCCTGCGATCACTTCAACTCTGTCTTTTTCGAGGAGAGAGATAGCGAGATTGGAAGGTGTGCCCCCAAACATATCAGAGAGCAGCACAACGCCTTCGCCGCTATCTACATCTGAGACAGCTTCCATAATTTCACGGCGCCGCAGCTCCATATCATCATCAGGGCCAATACAAATCGCTCTAATCTGTTTCTGAGCACCCACCACATGCTCGGTTGCGGCAACAAATTCCTCAGCCAAACGTCCATGTGTGACAACAACCATACCAATCATATGCCTGTTTCTTCCCTAATTTTCTGGTCAGTTATATCCCTGTGGTACAGGTTGATAACGCTATCGTCCAGCTTCATCTTCACCTTTGCCAGGTCTGCCATGGTCTCTGCCATCATAACAGACCTGTGTTTCCCCCCAGTGCAGCCAAAGGCAATCGTGAGATATGACTTGCCCTCATCTTTATAACGGGGCAACAAAAATATGAGCAAATCTACAATTTTTTGCACAAAAGGTGTGAAGGCTTCATCCGCACGCACATAGTTTGCCACCATTTCTTCTTGCCCTGTATGGGACTGCAACTCTGGCACATAATGCGGATTTCTGAGGAACCGTACATCAAAAACCAAGTCTGCATCTCTGGGAATACCACTCGAAAAGCCAAAAGACATAAATGTAAGAACGAGGCCAGAATGCGCCGCTGAATCAGCAAAGCGAGTATGCACCAAACGGCGTGTATCTGCGCTCTTGAGCAGGCTTGTATCCATAAAACTATCCACCATCGGGCGAATGGCGGCCATCAAATCCCGTTCCTGACTGATGGCATCTCTCAGCAGCCTTCCATTGGCAAAAGGATGCATACGCCTGGTTTCTGAGAAACGCTTAACAAGGGTCGCATCATCCGCATCCAAGAACAGAACATGTAAATCAATTTCCGGACGCTCTTTTGTACGAGCAAGAGACTCTTCAAAAGCTTTGGGGGAGAAATGCAAGGTTCGCGAATCAATCCCCACGGCCAGCGGACGTGTATCTTCACTGGCCAGTTCTTCATCCAGCAGATCAGATAATAGAGTGAGGGGAAGGTTATCGATTCCCTGATAGCCTATATCCTCAAGGGCATTGAGTACTGAGGACTTTCCAGCCCCCGACAGACCCGTGACAATGATCAGCCTGTGTGACCCTGTCTCTATTTCAGCCATTTTTTCTTTCATCAACGCCGCCGCTTCCAATGCAGTTTGGGTTTCTGATGGCGAATTCTATTTTAATTGGTGTGGAAGTTTCAAACGGATTCAACCGTAAAACAGGAATAGCATGGTTCAATATGGTGATCTCGGCGCTATCAGGCAGGCGCGGTACAGCAGCAGCTGGCACCAGTTCCAGAATCAGCCTAAGGGGTACATTCACAGCATGCGGCAAACGGATAATCCCCAGCCCACGCACTTCAACAAGCCCTTCTAACCGGTCAGCCGGGTTACAAACAGGGGCTTCGCTTCCACCGGCAATAAAGATCTGGTCATCCGCTACAAGCTTTGCACCACGGTCAATCATACGCAAAGCCAGATCAGATTTGCCTGACCCTGAAGGCCCCAACAACAGCACCCCCTGACCATCTATTGATATCATCGTGCCATGAATACGTGTTGTTTCCATAAACGCCTATCCGTTATCTGCGGCAGAAGTCTGAGGTAAAATGGTAACGAAGCTTGCCCCAATCACCTGATTTTTATCATCTCGTTTGTTTTCCGCCCGTATTCTGCCGCCGTGCGCCTCAATTACCTGCTTGGAAATAGCAAGCCCAAGCCCGGAATGGCCACCAAACGCTTCCGTATCTGGCCGCTCTGAATAAAACCGGCTAAAGATTTTCTCTTCAGCGCCGTCAGGTAAGCCCGGCCCCTGATCCTCCACCCGGACAATAACAAATTTATCTTCCCGCGCCAGCGAAACAGTCACAACCCCACTTTCAGGGCTGAAACTAATGGCATTATCCAAGAGGTTTCGCCACACTTGCCCCAATCGAGCCTCTATGCCCAACACCATATAAATGCCCGTTTCCGGCGCATCAAATTTCACCTTTACATTCCTGGGCTTTTTCATGGTTTGATAGGCATCAACGAGCATGGAAAGAACATAAGCCAGATCCACCGGCTCCATCTTCCCCCGTGTTAGCTCTGCATCCAACCGAGACGCATCAGAGATATCAGTAATCAGCCTGTCTATTCGCTTTACATCCTCATTAAGAATACCAAAAAGCTTTTCCTGAATATCAGGCTTGTTGGTGCGGTTCAGAGTTTCGAGCGCACTGCGCATACTGGAAAGCGGGTTTTTGATTTCATGGGCCACATCGGCCGCAAACTGCTCCACCGCATCAATCTGCCGGTATAAGGCCTGTGTCATATCAGAGAGAGAGCGAGATAAATCTCCAATCTCATCACGCCTCTCTGCAAATTCAGGGATGCTTTCTTCCCGGCCAATGGTCTGGCGGACGCGTTCCGCCGCACGAGCCAATATTTGCACCGGCCGCACAAGCGTTTTTCCAAGGAAAAACGACAGTAAAATAGTCACCAAAAGCGCCCCGGAGAAAACCTTCACTGTTGCCATCTGCTCTGCGCGCACAATAGCGTCAATATCTTCCGTTTGAGCTGTCAGCAGCAACCCCCCCAGCACCCGCCTGAAACGCTGAACCGGAACAGCAATATTAATCACCAGTTTGCCATCAGCCCTTGTTCTCAGCTGTCTGGCCGAATACCCTTCCAATGCCGCTGTCACTTCCAGAAAGTCTGTCGCCCGCATCCCGGGCCTATCAATAATAGCCGGAGCCTCAATAGTTTTTGTAATACCTTCCAGAAAATGGTGCAGGCTATCTTCCAGCCTTTTGCCCATCGGCTTTGGTGCATCAAGAAGAGGCAGCTCTTCTGCAATCAGTTTTTTATCCCCCGCAAGAAAACGACTATCCGCAATCAGACGCCCATCCATAGCAAAAAGCCTGGCTCGATTATCGGTAGGTCCAACGAGGCGGATAAGAATTTGTCTGGCTGTTGCCAAGTCAATCTCAGTGGCTTCAGCACCTTCTACCGCAGACTCGCCTAGCGCCCCCGCAATAATCTCAGCTTGTATCGCCAGTGAGTCCATCCGGTCATTCACCAGATTTTGACGAAACTGGTTCAAATAAAGCACGCCAAGAACCAGAATAAGCAGGGCAATCACATTAATGGCCATAATCCGCACCATGAGCGGGGAAATGGCGCGCGTATAGTGGCGCGGACTCAGCGAATTTACCTTGTCATACCCATTATCAGCTTTATTCGTTTGGTGGCCCCTGGTGTCTGTCACTGAGAAGAATTACTCCCGAAATTTTATTCCTCACAGTAGCGATAACCAACGCCATATAAGGTTTCTATGGCGTCAAAATCATCTGCGACAGCCCGGAATTTTTTCCGAAGTCGTTTGATATGGCTATCAATCGTGCGGTCATCCACATAAACATCGTCACTGTAAGCGGCGTCCATTAACTGATCACGGCTTTTTACATGGCCTGGGTGCTGCGCCAATGTCTGTAAAATCAGGAACTCTGTCACTGTTAGCGTCACATCCTTGCCATCCCACAAAACACGGTGACGCAGAGGATCGAGCGTCAATTTGCCGCGCACCAACACTGTTTCCTCTTCTTCCTCTTCCTCAGACACAGTTCCCGGGGCTTTGTTGCTATATTCCACACGCCTCAGCAGAGCCCTGATCCGCTCAATCAACAATCTCTGTGAAAATGGTTTGCCAATATAATCATCGGCTCCCATGCGGAGACCAAGCAACTGATCAATTTCTTCATCTTTGGACGTCAGGAAAATAATGGGCATATCGGTCACTTCCCGCAGCTTCCTCAACAGTTCCATGCCATCCATCCGGGGCATCTTCACATCCAGCACCGCCAGATCCGCAGGGTTGCCGGAGAGCGCATCCCAAGCCTTCTGACCATCAGGGTAGGTGCGCACACGAAATCCCTCTGCCTCTAGAGCAATGGTTACAGAAGTGAGAATATTGCGGTCATCATCAACAAGAGCAATAGAAGCTGTCATGTTTGTCCCTTTACATCTGGCTGCCGTGAAACAGTTAACATATTCGTGCCTTAACCGTCCATCACCCTGCAGCTGTGGCCCATATCACCGTAACAGCCTCTATGCTTATAACCGATTGCGTCAAAATCGTGACCAAAAACAGGCCAGAACGGTTTTTTAATACCAAAACTTATGGTTAACACCGCAGGTATCAAGGGGGAGTCAGAATTTGGTTGATTTTTAGGCCATTTTCCGCAAGTTTAGCCGCCCGCACCTAGCTAATGAGTCGGATGAGAGCAGGACAGGTTAAACCGGGCATACGATCGGCGAACCTGTTCTTGATTTGTCGTTTCCAAGTGAAAGCGACACCGAAAATATATTTGGAGGACAAGACGTTGCAAGTCTTTGGCGCCCGCGTGAGCAAAGTCAGTTTGGAAGATCAGGGAATTACCGGCACTGCGAATCAATATTGGAACCTGGGCACTGCCCAACTTTATGAAGAAGCAATTCGCCGCGGCGAAGGCGAATTGGCCAAAGACGGCCCTCTTGTTGTAAAAACCGGAAAACACACCGGTCGCTCCGCTTCCGATAAATTTACCGTTCGTGACGAAGGAACAGAGGAAGCTGTATGGTGGGGCGACGTAAACCGCCCAATGACACCCGAGCAGTTTGAAACAATCCACAAGGCATTCCTTGAGCACATCAAAGAAAAAGATATTTTTGTTCAGGACCTTTGGGGTGGCTGTGACCCAGAACACCGCGTTGCCGTTCGCACCATTGGTGAATATGCATGGCACAGCCTGTTCTGCCGCACACTGCTGGTTCGCCCAACAGAAGACGAACTACCCGGCATGGCACCACAGTTCACAATCATCAACCTGCCCAGCTTTAAAGCAGACCCTGCCACCATGGGCTGCCGCAGCGAAACAGTAATTGCTGTGAACTTCACCAAGGGCCTGGTGCTGATCGGTGGCACTGAATATGCCGGTGAAAACAAAAAGTCTGTTTTCTCCATCCTCAACTATCTGCTGCCTGAAAAGGGCATCATGCCAATGCACTGCTCTGCCAACATTGGCCCTGATGGTGACGTTGCTATCTTCTTCGGCCTTTCCGGCACAGGGAAAACTACCCTGTCAGCCGATAGCAGCCGAACCCTGATCGGTGATGACGAGCATGGCTGGTCAGATGATAGCGTGTTTAACTTCGAAGGTGGCTGTTACGCTAAAATGATCCGCCTCTCTGAAGAAGCAGAACCAGAAATTTATGCCACAACACGCCGCTTCGGCACTGTGCTTGAAAATGTGGTGATGGATGAGGAAACCCGTGAGCTTGACCTGGATGACAACACCCTGGCCGAAAACACACGCGGCGCTTACCCCATCAACTTCATTCCAAACACAAGTGCGGAAAACCGTGGTGGCAAGCCAACAAATATCATCATGCTGACAGCTGATGCTTTTGGTGTTCTGCCTCCAATTGCCCGCCTGACACCAGAACAGGCCATGTATCACTTCCTGTCTGGTTACACAGCGAAAGTGGCTGGCACAGAAATTGGTGTGAAAGAACCACAGGCAACATTTTCAACCTGCTTTGGTGCGCCTTTCATGCCGCGCCACCCCAGCGTTTATGGTGACCTGCTGCGCAAGAAAATTGCTGAAACAGGCGTGAACTGCTGGCTGGTGAACACTGGCTGGACAGGCGGTGTGTACGGCGTTGGTAGCCGGATGCCAATCAAGGCAACTCGCGCGCTTCTGCACGCGGCTCTGGATGGTAGCCTGAACCGTGCGCCAATGCGCATCGACCCGAGCTTCGGTTTTGAGGTGCCAACAGAGGTACCGGGCGTTGACAGCACAATCCTGAACCCACGCGATACATGGGAAGATCAGGAAGCTTATGATGCCAAAGCAAAACATCTTGTT
>JBNKGK010000031.1:0-16378 GCA_050289785.1 Kordiimonas sp. | reverse complement strand
TTCATGACTTCTGCACCTGTTGTTGTTCAGGTTCTGGAAGGTGAAAACGCCGTTCTAAAGAACCGCGAAGTGATGGGTGCTACAAACCCTGCAGAAGCTGCTGAAGGCACAATCCGTAAAGAGTTTGCTTTGTCTATCGGTGAAAACTCTGTTCACGGGTCTGACAGTGAAGAAAACGCAGCCATTGAAATTGCTCAGTTCTTCTCTGGTAACGAGATTGTTGGCTAATCATTTAGCCTACACTGTTACGCAAAAAGCCAGTCAGTTGACTGGCTTTTTTGTGTCTCTGCTGAGAACAGAGATTACACCAAAGGACTAATCGGACCTATTTGCGGCACGGGCACATCATTGAAAGCCACTTTATGGCCTGATACCCGCACTTTACCCTCTGCAATCAGTTTAACAGCGGCAGGATACATCTGGTGTTCATAGGTTTGCACCTTGGATGCCAGAGAATCTGGCGTATCGTCCGGGCTTATAGGGATAGCAGCTTGCATCAGAATAGGGCCATTATCCATTTCAGCACGCACATAATGAATAGTGCAGCCAGCAAAGCGCACACCGTCTTCAATAGCGCGCTCATGTGTATGCAGGCCTTTGTAAGATGGCAGCAGGGAAGGGTGAATATTAATCATTCTGTCCTTCCAGCGGATTACAAAATCTGCTGTCAGAAGCCGCATAAAGCCTGCAAGGCAAACAAGCTGTACTTTATGTTCGCTGAGCGTTGTGTGAACCGCCTCTTCAAAGCTTTCCCGCGTTTCGTAATTGGTGTGATCAATGGTGAGAGCAGGCAGACCCGCCGCCTCTGCACGCGCTAGGCCTTTCACCCCCGGTCTGTTAGAGATGACCACAACAATCTCTGCCGGGTAATCTGCGGCTTCACAGGCATCAATCAGTGCCTGAAGGTTGGTACCGGAACCTGAAATCATAACCCCTAAGCGAAGTTTCCGCATGGTTTAGTCCTCCGCTGTGATGGCTGCCCAATCCGTGGTCGCACCCCAAATGCCTGCTGTGCCACGCACTTTGCATTTGGGTTTTCCCGCCCCTTTTTTGATTGAGCCGATTTCGTAAACTATTTCACCTTGCTCTTCAAGAATGGCTTTAGCCTCTGCCACATGGTCAGCAGACACAACAACAACCATACCAACACCACAATTGAAGGTGCGGGCCATTTCCGCGTTTTCCATGCCCCCTTGCTCCATCAGCCATGTGAAAACAGGAGGCAGGCTCCACGCAGAAGCATCAATCTCGGCAATAGTGTCATGCGGCAACACACGGGGGATGTTCTCAAGGAACCCCCCACCTGTGATATGAGACAACGCCTTGACATAACCAGATTTCACAGCCGCCAGACAGCTTTTTACATATATTTTTGTGGGGGCAAGCAAGGCTTCCCCAAGGGTTTGGCCCTCAGCAAATGAAGCGGCATCGCCGTAGTTATGGCCATGATCTGTTACCAGCCGGCGCACCAGCGAATAACCATTGGAATGAACGCCAGAAGAAGCCAGACCCAGCAGCACATCGCCTTCCTCCACATAGCTACCATCCAGCAGGGTACCTCGCTCCGCAGCGCCAACGGCAAAACCGGCCAGATCATAATCCTTATCTGCATACATGCCCGGCATTTCAGCGGTTTCACCGCCGATCAGGGCACAGCCTGCCTGCCTGCAACCTTCTGCGATACCGGCCACAACATCTGTCATCTGTGCCACATCAAGGTGGCCTGTTGCCATATAATCCAAGAAAAGCAGAGGTTCTGCCCCTTGTACCACCAGGTCATTCACACACATGGCTACAAGGTCAATACCGACAGTATCATGCTTGCCAGCTTCAATTGCCACTTTTAGCTTGGTGCCCACACCGTCATTGGCCGCCACCAGAATAGGGTCCGTGAAGCCTGCGGCCTTGAGATCAAACAAACCGCCGAATCCGCCGAGGCTGGCATCAGCGCCAGACCGTCTTGTGCTGGCGGCCAGTGGTTTAATATTCTCAACAAGGGATTCACCGGCATCAATATCAACACCAGCCTGCTTATATGTGTACGATTGTTTTGTCTCTGTCACGATTTTACTATCCGCTTTGCCTTCAAGTTGGCTTAATTAAGCGCCAGACTGCTTGGCACTGGCAATTGAATTTAAGGGCGTTATAGTGTCGCCCGAACAGTTAGAAAAGAGCTTATGCAAATTTGGACAGCAAAATACAGGCTTTTTACCCGCTTGGTGCTCTTTCTTGCCCTTTCTTTATCGCTAGGGCAGGTGCCAATTCAGGCGCAAGACAACTCTCTGGATATGTTGTTCACCATTCGCGCGATTAAAGTGGATGAAATAGCCGCGAGGGCCAGCCTTGCACAAAAAACAGCCTTTTTGAAAGCTGAAAAAGAGGCTTATCAGAAGCTTTTGGTAAAGTTGACCCAACCTGAACATAGAGGGCTCTTACCAGAATTAAACCAATCCACCTTGCAAGGCCTTGTCAGTGGTATCGATGTGGTAGAGGAACAATCATCCTCCAGACGTTATCTCGCCACACTGGATATCCGCTTTGAGCCATCAAGGTTTAGTAGCTATCTGGCTCAGTATAATGTACCCCACATCCTTTCTACGGGAGGTGGGATCATTGTTCTACACACTCACAAGCGCGGACTGACAAACTTTCTATGGGAATCAGATCAGATCATCACAGACGCGCGCAAAAATGTGGATTGGCCCAACAGAATTAGGCAATATGTCTTTCCTGAAGGAAAACCTGCAGAACGACTGATGCTCACGACTGCTGACGTTGACTATTTTGATAAAGCTAAGGCTCAAAAACTGGCTCGACAATATGGCGTTCAGGCAGCGTTGATGATTGCTTCAGAGTATCACCCCACACCTCAAAACACTCTAACCTACCGCTATTTCTCTACCGATGGCGAATTTTCCGGTCAGGGAGAGCTAAGTGCGGAACATGGAGAAACCGCAGCACTTGCAGCCATGTATGACCATGTCCTTGATCTGAACGACAGTAACTGGCGCCAACAATTGCTTGTTGATACATCCTCAGGCGGAGAGATGATTGTTTCTGTTCCTGCGACAGAGCTGCGAAGCTTTCAAAAAATATATGAGACTTTGGAAGGGCTATCTCTTGTTCAGGAAGTACATAGTCTTTCAATCAATATTCCCATAAGCAAACTAAAATTCAGCTATACGGGAAGTGAGGATCAGCTTAAAATGGCATTGCATTATGCTGGGCTGAACCTGGAAACCTACATGACAGAGAATCGTCTGAGTTTAAAAACTGAGACAGAAGAATAAACCATACAAGTAAAGGGGTAAGATGAATCGTACGCTCTGGATTGCTGTAAGCCTGCTCCTTGCCGGTCTGTTTATCTATCTGACGAAAGGCGTTTTGCTCCCATTTCTGGCTGGTTTGGCGGTTGCCTATTTCCTTGACCCTCTGGTTGATCGGTTGGAAACCCTGAATATGAACAGAGGTGTGGCCTCTGCGCTTATTATTGCCCTCTTTTTTGTCACCTTAGCCGGTGCAATCATTGCTTTCTGGCCCGTAATACAGAGCCAACTGGCCGCAACTATTGAAACACTGCCCAAGACGCTGGCAGCCCTCCGGCCCAAGCTGAATGCTCTCATTCAGTTCCTTTCCGATAAATTGGGGGAGGGGATGTCAGATGACGTAGAAGGGCTGCTTTCAAGTGTATCGACATCGCTGTTTGGTAAATTACAGGATGCAGCCAGTAGTGCCTTGAACAGCAGTTTGGCAATTTTCAATCTTATCAGCCTTATCCTGATTTCACCCGTCGTTGCCTTTTATCTTCTGAGGGATTGGGACCTACTGATCGCAAAAATTGATAGTCTTTTACCATCCAGGGCCGCCCCAACTATCAGGGAGCTAGCATCCAGCATTGACCATGTCGTTGCAGGCTTTGTACGCGGGCAAATCATGGTCAGTAGCATCATGGGCATTTTATATGCAGTTGGCTGGACACTGACAGGCCTTAAGTTCAGCATCATTCTCGGCCTGCTGGCAGGTGTTATGTCATTCGTGCCTTTTGTTGGGGCATTATTTGCTTCCGGCATTGCCTTGTTAATCGCCTTCGGGCAGTGGGGCTTTGATCCTGCCCAACTCGCCCTTGTTTTAAGTGTTTTTCTGGTCGTGCAATTACTGGAGGGCAGCTTCCTGACACCAAAACTGGTTGGCGAGAGAGTAGGGCTTCACCCTGTCTGGGTTTTGTTTGCTGTGCTGGCAGGTGGCGAATTGATGGGCTTTGTTGGTGTATTAATTGCAGTGCCTGCTGCAGCAGCTATTGCAGTTTTGGTGCGATATTGGATAGAAAGGTATCAGCAACAGAATACTCATTTCTCACCAGATAAGTCATGACAGAACAAATTCCCTTAAATCTTTCCCATGAGCCAAGCTTCGAGAGGGAAGATTTTATTATCTCAGGCTCAAACGAAGCAGCTGCGGCACTTATTAATGCATGGCCCAATTGGACATCGCATATGGTTGCGCTTGTTGGGCCCGTAGCCAGCGGCAAATCGCATTTGGGGGAAATCTGGCGCAGGCAGGCAAAAGCTGTAAAGCTAGCAGCCGACGCCACAATGACTGACCTGGAAGCCGGACAAAATTACATTTTAGAAGATGTTGATAGCGGCCTTTATGATGAAGAACTTCTGTTTCACCTCTATAACTGGAGCAAAGAAACGCACGCTCAAGTGCTGATAACGGCACAAAAAGCGCCTACTTTATGGGATATAAAATTGCCTGACCTGAAGTCCCGCTTGGCAACTTTGCCCGTCGCTACTATTCAGGAGCCAGATGATCAGCTCCTTACCGCACTTTTCATTAAATTGTTTTCTGATAGACAGTTACAGATAGATGCTAGTGTAACAGATTATCTTATTCCGCGTATCAATCGCTCCTTTGATACAGTAAAAAAGTGCGTAGATAGCTTGGATAAAATGGCATTAACAGGTAAACGTAGAATAACGCGTTCTCTCGCTAAAGCTTGCCTTGAGCGGGAATCAGTCAGACTATTGTAACAAATGCTGTGTATGGAAAAATATTTAGACACAGTTCAGGAGAGCAGACATGGCTGACGGAGATCACATCACAGGGCCAGAGAAAAGCGGTGAGCCTGTAACCGTGGGGTCTTTGCCTGAGCGCGAGGCCATCGTTGAAAAAATCCAGTCTCTCCCCCGCAGTCAAAAATACCTGAACCGTGAGCTGAGCTGGCTGCGCTTTAACATGCGTGTACTTGAAGAGGCTGAAAATACCAGGCACCCGCTGCTTGAGCGTGTTCGTTTTCTCTCCATTTCAGGGAATAATCTGGACGAATTTTATATGGTGCGGGTGGCTGGCCTTCGTGGCCAGCTTGATATGAAACTTGATGTTCTCTCTGATGACGATCTTTCACCGGCGCAGCAACTGGAACAGGTGAATTCCCTTGCTGATCAACTGATGCAGCATCAGCAGGCCATGTGGGCAGACCTGAAAGCTGAACTTGCTGAAAATAATATCCATGTTCTGGCTAAAGAGGATGTAACCGAAGAAGATAGGCTTTGGCTACAGAGCTATTTTCAGGACCACATCTTTCCGGTTATTACACCGATTGCTGTGGACCCGGCCCACCCATTTCCCTTTATCCCGAACCTGGGTTTCACCATGGCACTTTCTCTGGTGCGTAAATCGGACAAGAAAGAGCTGGTTGCTCTTTTGCCCGTCCCGCATCATGTACAGCGTTTTGTGCGCTTGCCGGGTAGTGACGATGTCCGCTTCATTACATCAGAACTGATACTCGAACTATTTCTTGATCAGCTTTTCCCCGGCTACACAGTAGATGGCTGCGGTATGTTCCGCGTAGTGCGCGATAGCGATATTGAAATTGAGGAAGAAGCAGAAGATCTGGTGCGCGTGTTCGAAAGCGCCCTCAAAAGAAGGCGGCGGGGCAGGGTCATTCGCATCAAGATTGAAACCAGTATGCCCGAGGATTTGCGGGACCTGGTTGTCTCCCGTATTGGAGCGGATAACGACACAGTCATTTTGGTCGATGGCCTGCTCGGCATTAATGAGACAGAACAGCTAATTATTGATGATTATCCTGCCCTGAGATTTTCACCGTACAATCCGCGTTACCCAGAGCGAGTACGTGATTTTGGTGGTGACATATTCAAGGCAATCGCCGCAAAAGATTTTGTGGTTCATCACCCTTATGAATCATTCGAAGTTGTGCATAGTTTCCTTCGCCAAGCCGCACGAGACCCTGACGTTGTAGCGATCAAACAGACGCTCTATAGGGCAGGTTCACAATCTCTTATTATCAGTGCTCTTATCGAAGCAGCCGAAGCAGGCAAATCAGTAACCGCGGTCGTAGAGCTGAAGGCCCGCTTTGATGAGGAACAGAACATCAAATGGGCGAGAGACCTGGAGCGGGCAGGCGTGCATGTAGTCTTTGGCTTTATAGACCTGAAAACCCATGCCAAGGTTTCTATGGTTGTGCGCCGGGAAAGTGGGCGGCTTAAAAGCTATATGCACTTTGGCACGGGAAATTATCACCCCATTACCGCACGCATTTATACAGACCTTTCCTTCTTCACGGCTGATCAGGCTCTGGCCCGAGATTGTAACAGGATGTTCAATTATCTCACAGGGTATGTGGAGCCCACAGGCCTGGAAAAGCTTGCCCTTTCGCCCTTCATGATGCGCGATAAGCTAATTGGCCTGATTGACAAAGAGATAGAATTTACCCGTTCTGGCAAGCAAGGGGCCGTGTGGGTGAAACTCAATTCCCTCCTGGACCCAGTGATTATTGATAAGCTTTATGAAGCATCGATAAATGGGGTGCAGGTTGATCTTGTTGTGCGTGGTATATGCACCCTGCGCCCCGGCATTCCGGGCTTAAGCGAAAATATCAGAGTTCGCTCCATTGTTGGGCGTTTCCTTGAGCACGCCCGTATATGCTGCTTTGGTAATGGCCATGCCCTGCCTTCACGGCATGCAAAAGTGTTCATTTCTTCTGCAGACTGGATGCCCAGAAACTTTGACAGACGCATTGAAACCCTTGTGCCAATTGAAAACCCAACAGTTCATGACCAAGTGATGGGGCAGGTGATGGCGGCCAACATGCGCGACAATGTCCAGGCCTGGTCCATGCGGTCAGATGGGGATTTTGAGCGTATTGTGCCAAAAGAAGGTAAAGATGAATTCATTGCTCACCACTATTTTATGACCAATGCTTCCCTTTCCGGGCGCGGAAAAGCGCTGGAGGATGCAAGCCCGATTACCCCGCTTATTGATTATGGTATTGAGGAATAAGCCTGTATGTTTGATGTCTGCCGCATAGCTGATAGCTATATCGCCGTTATAGATATTGGTTCCAACTCCGTTCGACTGGTTGTTTTTTCCGGTAGAGACAGGGTGCCAGATACTATTTTTAACGAAAAGGTTATGTGCGGCCTTGGGGCGGAAGTTGGCACAACAGGCAAGATGTCAGAAACGGCCATCACCACGGCACTATCCACGCTCAAACGCTACTGTTTGTTGTGTGAGCAGATGAATGTCTCAGAAATACAGGTGCTTGCAACCGCTGCTGTACGCGATGCAGATAATGGGCAAGCATTCGTGAAGCTTGTTAAAAAAAGCTGTGGCCTTGATATTAAGGTGATTGAGGGTGAAGAAGAGGGCAGGTTATCTGCTCTTGGTGTGCTCTCTGGTGAACCAACGGCAACAGGCATCATGGGAGATCTGGGTGGTGGCTCACTGGAGCTGGCTCGCATCAAAAACGGCAAGGTTCACGAAACCATCAGTATGCCGCTTGGCCCCTTGAGGCTGAGAAGCAAGTTTGGTGATGATAAGCGCAAGATAGCTTACTATCTGAGAGATCTATTTTCCTCCATTTCCTGGTTGGAAAAATGCGAAGGACAAACACTATATCTCGTTGGCGGCGCATGGCGGAACATTGCTAAACTGATGATCAGGGAAAAGTCCCACCCTTTGCCGATTCTGCACGGTTTTAGTAATGCAAAGAACGAATTTGCAAGTTATTGCAAACGTATTAGCTATTTTGATCCTTCCAATATACCGTTTGCAAATGATCTACCTTCCAGGCGGAAAGGGGTGTTGCCTGTGGCTGCCATCGTGATGAAAGAGCTGCTTGGCGTCATGAAGGCAAAATCTGTCACTGTTTCCTCCTTTGGGCTCAGGGAAGGCTATATTTTTGATGGCCTGAGTGATGATATTCGGAAGCTAGATCCTTACCTCTTCAGTTGTCATGTGTTGGCTGATGAAAGAGCGCGCTTTGCAGAACATGCCCAGCTTATTTATGATTGGACGCGCCCGCTTTTCACCACCAAGCCTCACAATGAAAACCAGCACACAAGGTTACATCAGGCCATCTGCCTTCTAAGTGATATCGCGTGGCGTGGACATCCTGATTTCAGGGCAGAAAAAGCCGTTGAAATGGCCCTGCATGGCAATTTTGTAGGCCTTACTCACAATGACAGGGCCTATGTGGCTGTTGCATTGAACCAAACCTATGGAGCCCCGATTGATACACCCCAAATATCCAGCACTCTGCCGCTTCTGAAAATCCAGGATATTATGGATGCCCAGATCATGGGGGCAGGTATCAGGCTGGCCCAGAGGCTATCGGGGGGTACAGCTCTAGGGCTTACTCACACAGGGCTTCGCAAATCAAAGGGTAAACTTTACCTGCAGGTTCCCAAAAGCTATGAGAACCTGGTGGGTGAAGTTGTGATGAAACGCCTGGAGCAACTGGCACAGTTGGTTGGCAGAAAATCTGCCATTGAATTCACAGATTAATCTAGCTCTTCATCTTCCAGCTCAACAACATCAATATCACCATTATGAGCTGTGAGCGCCAGACTGCCCTTAATGAGCTTGATTGCATCATCACCAAAAATTTTCTTGCGCCACCCTTTCATAGCGGGAATAGGGGCGCTTGGGTTTGCCGCCCACTCTTCCAGTTCTTGAGAGCTGGCAACAAGGCGAGGGGCAACTTTTGCTTCCTGACATTTGATTTTTAACAACACTTTCAACAAATCTGCCATTGGTGGGGTACTGGGTCGCGGCTTTGCCTTACTAACACTTGGCAGCTCAGAATCAGGCATGTCCAGGGCAATTTGTACGGCTTCCATTAATGAGGCCCCTCCACTGGAACGACTGAAGCCTTTTGATATGCCTCTTACTTTATCAAGACCATTTACATCTTTTGGAGGATGAGCTGCGATTTCAAACAGCGTTTCATCCTTGGCGATGCGATTACGGGGCAGGTCACGCTCTTGTGCCTGCAACTCTCTCCAACGCGCTATCTCTTTCAGGGTGGCCAAAAAACGTGGTTTGTTCGACCGAACCTTTAGCCGTTTCCAGGCTTCATCAGGCTCCACCTTATAAAGACCAGGGTCGCCCAAGCCTTCCATCTCGGCTTTTACCCATTCTGTGCGATTGGTATTTTCCAGCTCCGCATACAAGTGGCGGTATATATCGCGCAGGTGAGTCACATCACCCAGAGCATAATGAAGCTGCACATCAGAAAGAGGCCGTTTCGACCAATCTGTATAGCGGGCAGATTTATCGAGCTGGGCTCTGGTGATTTTTGTCACCAATGTCTCGTAACCAACCGAATCACCAAAGCCACAAACTGTTGCGGCTACCTGTGTATCAAACACTGGGGCAGGCAAACGATTCATAAGGTTAAAGAAAATTTCCATATCCTGCCTGCAGGCGTGCATCACCTTCAGCACCTTCGGATCATCCAAAATCTCATAAAGTGGCGCCAGGTCTATACCGTTAGCGAGGGGGTCAATGGCGTGCGCGCCCTCATCATCCGCCACTTGCACGAGGCATAGCTTGGGATAATAGGTATTGTCGCGCAGGAATTCTGTATCAACTGTAACAAACTCTGCAGTTTTAAGGCGCTCGCATAAAGCGGCCAGGTCTTCTGTTTTTGTAATAGGCAGCATGCAATTTTCCGTTCTTGTCTGCTGCTTCTCATACACAAGCAGAAGCGGAACGTCACGCTTTCTATTTAATAAGATGTGGCCGGTCTTGACAATTGAGCCCAATCATGCGCTTTTCCGGGCCAAAATCTATGCTACAAGTTAGCAAAAGCTTTGAAACAAAATGTAGGGTATCATGCACGCATATCGCACGCACACATGTAATGAACTTCGTCATTCCCATGTTGGAGAGACTGTCCGCCTTTCTGGTTGGGTACACAGAAAACGGGATCATGGGGGCCTTTTGTTTATTGACCTTCGTGACAATTACGGCGTCACACAATGCGTTTTTGATGTTGATAGTCCTTGTTTTAGTGCTGCCGAGGCAGTGCGCGCGGAAAGCGTGATCCGGGTTGATGGTAAGGTTAAAGCCCGCACTGCGGAAACGGTAAACAAAGAGCTGCCAACAGGTGATGTAGAAATTTATATCACTGATCTGGAAGTACTTTCCTCAGCGGGTGATTTGCCTCTGCCTGTGTTTGGTGATGCTGAATATCCTGAAGATGTTCGCCTGAAATACCGCTTTCTTGATCTGCGCCGGGATCGAATCCACAAAAACATCCTGTTGCGCTCCAACGTGATTGCAGCCCTTAGGCAGCATATGATCGGGCAGGGGTTCACTGAATTCCAAACACCGATTCTCACAGCATCAAGCCCGGAAGGCGCACGTGATTTCCTCGTGCCAGCCCGTCAGCACCCAGGCAAATTCTACGCACTGCCGCAAGCACCACAGCAGTTCAAGCAGCTTATCATGGTGTCTGGCTTCGATCGCTACTTCCAAATTGCCCCTTGTTTCCGTGATGAGGATGCCCGCGCAGACCGCAGCCCCGGCGAGTTCTATCAGCTCGATATTGAAATGAGCTTCGCCACGCAGGAAGATGTATTTGCGGCGATTGAGCCAGTGCTTGTTGATGTATTCAAGCAGTTCTCAGACAAAAAGGTAACAGAAGCGCCATTCCCTCGAATTCCTTTCAAGGAATCCATGCTGAAATACGGGAATGACAAGCCTGACCTAAGAAACCCGATTGAAATTCAGGATGTGACAGAAACCTTCCGGGGTTCTGGTTTCGGCATTTTCGCCAGTATGGTTGAAAATGGCTGTGTTGTACGTGCTATTCCAGCGCCCGGCGCAGGCCTGAAATCCCGCCGTTTCTTCGATGGCACCAATGACTGGGCAAAACAACAAGGTTTTGCTGGTCTTGGTTATATCAACATCAAGGAGGGTGTGCCTGGTGGCCCCATCGCCAAGAATCTTGGTGAAGAGCGCACCCAAGCGCTTATTGACCAGCTTGGCCTTGAAGCGAATGATGGCGTTTTCTTTGCTTGCGACAAGGAAGAGGGAGCTGCCAAGCTGGCTGGTGTTGCCAGAACTAAGGTTGGTGAAGACCTTGAGCTGATTCCTGATGATGAATTCAAATTCTGCTGGATCGTTGATTACCCAATGTTTGAGTATAACGAAGACGAAAAGCGGATTGATTTCTCTCATAACCCGTTCTCTATGCCACAGGGTGGCATGGAAGCGCTGGAAACGCAGGACCCGCTTGATGTGCTCGCTTATCAGTATGATATTGTTTGTAACGGTATTGAGCTTTCTTCCGGCGCGATCAGGAACCACCGTCCAGACATCATGATCAAGGCCTTTGGTATCGCGGGCTATGATGAAGCCACGGTTGAGGCCGAGTTTGGCGGTATGTTGAATGCTTTCAAATATGGCGCCCCACCTCATGGTGGCTTGGCACCCGGTGTTGACCGCATGGTGATGTTGCTTGCTGACGAACCAAACATCCGTGAGGTTATTTTGTTCCCCATGAACCAAAAAGCAGAAGACCTGATGATGGGCGCCCCAAGTGAAGTTTCTCCCAAACAGTTGCGTGAACTTCATATCCGCACCATTGAGCCTCCGAAGAAAGAGACGGCGCCTGAGAAAGAATAGAGAAAGAATAGGGATGAGCGATAAAATACTGATTCTCGATTTTGGTTCACAAGTAACACAGCTTATTGCACGACGCGTGCGTGAGGCGGGTGTTTACTGTGAAATCGTACCCTTCAATAAAGCAGATGAAGTGCTGGATGTTTTTGGTGCAGTCGGGGTTATTCTCTCAGGTGGGCCTGCCAGTGTTACTCACGCTGACACACCCAGAGCGCCCCAACGAATATTCGAAATGGGCATCCCCGTTCTTGGCATCTGCTATGGCCAACAAACAATGGTTGGTCAACTGGGGGGAAGGGTAACGTCATCTGACCATCAGGAATTTGGCCGCGCTTTTGTTGACGTAAAAGAATCATGTGCGCTTTTTGAGGGGATCTGGAAAGCCGGTGACCGCGAGCAGGTGTGGATGAGCCACGGTGACCATGTAGATCAGTTGCCTGCAGGTTTCAGTGTGGTTGCAACCAGTGAAGGGGCGCCTTTTGCTGCTGTTGCCAACGATGAAAAGCGGTTTTACGGTGTTCAGTTCCACCCTGAAGTGGTGCATACCCCCCATGGGGCCGAACTTCTGAAAAACTTTGTCCTCAACATTTGTGGCTGCGCTGGTGACTGGAGCATGGCCAGCTTCAAAGAGACAAAAATCAAGGAAATTCGCGAACAAGTGGGGGATGGTAAGGTGATCTGCGGCCTTTCCGGCGGTGTTGATTCCTCTGTTGTTGCGGTTCTTCTGCATGAAGCGATTGGGGATCAGCTCACTTGTGTATTCGTTGACCACGGCCTGATGCGGATGAATGAAGCAGAGCAGGTGGTTTCCCTGTTCCGTGAGCATTATCACATCAACCTTATCCACAAGGACGCCAGCGAGCTGTTTCTTGGTCAGCTTGAAGGCGTGACAGACCCAGAAGTAAAGCGCAAAACCATCGGTAAACTGTTTATTGATGTGTTTGACGAAGAGGCACAGAAGGCTGGCGGCGCAAAATTTTTGGCGCAGGGGACACTTTACCCTGACGTGGTTGAATCTGTTTCCTTCATCGGCGGGCCTTCCGTTACCATTAAATCGCACCATAATGTGGGTGGCTTGCCTGAGCGTATGAATATGGCGCTGGTGGAACCTCTTCGTGAGCTTTTCAAAGATGAAGTTCGCGCTTTGGGCCGTGAGCTTGGCTTGCCTGAAACATTTGTTGGCCGTCATCCATTCCCTGGGCCAGGCCTTGCAATCCGTATTCCCGGTGATATCACCCGTGAGAAATGCGATATCCTGAGAAAAGCAGATGCGATCTATCTGGAAGAAATCAGGAACGCAGGCCTTTACGATACCATCTGGCAGGCTTTTGCTGTGTTATTGCCTGTGAAAACCGTTGGTGTGATGGGTGATGCCCGCACCTATGACCATGTTTGTGCGCTTCGGGCCGTAACTTCCACAGATGGTATGACGGCGGACTATTATCCGTTCCCACATGATTTCCTTGGCCGCACAGCCACTCGCATCATCAATGAAGTACGCGGCATCAACCGCGTGGTTTATGATGTGACCTCCAAACCACCCGGCACCATTGAGTGGGAATGACTGGCACTTGAGGAGTAACGCCTGGCAACATCTAGCAAGGCAAGGCGATATCTTCTCAAAGCCCAGCGTCTTCACTGGGCTACCTGCGGTGGGCAGATAGGCACACCTTCGAACAGCATGCCCATTTGGCCACCATTGCCGATCCGTGACTTAGACCGGAGGGAGGTGAGCGATTTCTTCAGTCTGTCTAAATGCTAGCTTGCACAAAATACCAGACGGAGGATCGCATACACCAGCTTCTCAGGCCTGGTCGTCTCCATCATGGTTAAGCCTTTGATACGTACCCCCGTGTTGCCACGCACATGATTGAAACATCTCGTCCAGGGGTGTGTTAGCCATGTGATTGAAGTAGTTGCTGATGACCTTTTGCGCCAGTATGGTCAACACTTCAAGGATATGGCGCTGGTCAAAACCGGCGGCATAAAACTCGGAAAGGTCATGTTCGGGGACATGACCGTGATGTTTCATGATCGACAGCGTAAAGCTGCGCAAGGCATTCATCCTTGGATCTGAAAGCGTGCCAATCTCGCGTAGCTCAGCAAGTGTTTGTTCGTCCATCTTTGTCATCCTGGCCTGCAGGGAGTGTGCAGCAACACAGTAGGTACAAGCATTTTCAGTACTGACAGTGATGTATACAACCTGTTGCTCGATTGGCGAAAGGCAACCATGTTCCCTGAGTGTTTCGCTGAAGTTCAGATAGATTTTCAATGTGGCTGGGTTGGCAGCAAGGCCACGAAAAAGGTTGGGAATACTGCCAAAAGCCTTTTCAGTTGCTTCCAGCTCTGGTTTGATGGCTGTTGGTGCGGTTTCGATTGTGTGTAGTTCAAAGTTCATGTTGTATCTCCTGGTGATTTGTTTAGACAGTGTGTTTCAACAGACGTTATTCATTGGTATGCGGCAATCGTGTACTGACTGACTTTTTTAGGGTATGCAATGACTCTGAAACCGGTCACGGTAGCCGTGTAGTTGGCAGAAGCCGCCCGCATGAGGAAGTCAGGTATGAAGGTGAGAACCGTACGTCGAGCGCTGATTGGTCGGTTCGCAAATAACTGATTTCGAAGCGTGATAAATGAATGTTTCATAGTTGGCTCTTATGTAATCGCGATACGTGTTATGTTGGGATTCACTGGCATCTAAAGATCGAGCGTCAAAAAACGGGTTCTGGCGCGTGAAACGCACAGGCACATTGAATGGTCTCGATCCTCGGCACTCAGGCAGAGATCGCGGTGTTGCGGTTCACCGTTGAGAACACGGGTCATGCAAAGTGTACATTCGCCACGCTTACAGGCATGCGGAATCGCGATGCCTTCATCCAGCAGTACATTGAGGATGCTGCGCGAAGCCGGGATATCGACCGTTTTGCTGCTTCTAGCCAATGTCACGCTGATAGGCTGATTGGAAGCGGTGTTTGCTGCACCGAAACTTTCAAAATGGACTTGCTCTAGCGGATATCTCAGTATCTCTGCACGATCACGTACTGCTTGAATTAGGCGATACGGGCCGCAGACATAGATGTGAGTTCCGGGAGAGGGAGTACTGACTAAGGTTTCAAGATCGAGCGATGGGCCCCGCTTATCCCGTGACGTGTAAAAGTGTGCCTGAGCACCGGCCATATGTTCGATTTCCCGCCTGAAGGCCATGTAGCTTTTTGATTTTGCACTGTAGTGCAGTTCGTATGAGCGGTTACTGGACTTTAGGGAGTACAGCATGGACAAAAGTGGCGTGATGCCGATGCCACCGGCGATCAAGATGCTGTGTGTTGCGTTGGGTGCAAGTGCGAAGTCATTCTCAGGGGGCATCGCTTCGAGAGTGTCGCCAGGGTCTACTTTTTCATGAAGGAACCGCGACCCTCCGCGACCATGCGGTTCGGACAGAACACCGATTATATAATGTTCCCTACATGCTGGATCAGACAGCAGGGAATAGCTTCGTAATTCTTTTGTCCCCCACTTATTTAGAATGTTGACCTTCAAATGGGCACCGGCGGTAAAGGGCGGTAAATCTAAACAGTCAATCGATGTAAGTTCAATACACTTGACGCCGGGACTCGCCATCCAGGTGCGTTTCACTTTTAACATCAGGGCGTGGTTGCGCTCCGTTGACGGAGTTTTCTGAACCTCTGGTAAATGCGGCGAATAGTCGATGAAATTTTCCCCGATTTGAACCGGTAAATCGCTTTCACGCCAGCACTCCACCTGGAACTCCCAGTAGCGGCCAGTACTGCCGGTTTCGTTTTGCTCGACCGGTTCGCGGAGGGTAATTTCTGGTCGACCACTTAATTGCAGGATCTTTCCACGCTCGAAATCGATGAACACCAAACCAGCATGAGGATAGCTCGTAAAATTCCCCAATGTATTGAACATGTTGTTACCGATGAAATCCGGTATGTGCAGCCGCTGAGGGGATAGCAATTTGACAAAACCAGGATGGCCGCCCCTGTGTGATGCATCCACACCATGCACCGGATGTGCGCTGGCAACGAAAAAGGTGTCAGCTTTGCTTATCCATGTCTGCTGTCTGCTATCAAGGGTTTTGCCTTCTAGTATTTCAGTAGAAGGGAAAACAGCGTCTTCTTTTGCCTCCAATTTAAGGTGGCGACGCTGAATGTATTTGGGGCAGTTCGCATAGGCCTGCTCAACCTGAATGCGAAGTTCGTGTAAGTTGCCGGCCTGGACCCTCCCGTTGATGCGCAGGCGACGTCGTGTACTCAGCTCAATGAGTAGAATACCCAGCTGACTGTTGGCATCCAGATTGCTCCACAAGGGGTCGCCTGTCGCAGTGTGGCAACTCGATCGTGTTAATCGCAAGGTTTTTCCATCGAATGCTTGCAGAAAACCTGGCATACCAAACACCAGGGACGCCCAGACTTTACCCTTT
>JBNKGK010000030.1:0-16632 GCA_050289785.1 Kordiimonas sp. | reverse complement strand
GAGAGTTCAGTCGTTCTTGATCAAATGCCTGCTACAGATGGGGCGGGTTATGCCGGGTTCAGTGACAAGGTGGATCAACATATGGATAGGTTGTTGGCGGGGATTGGTCTCTCCACCCTGCTGAGTATCGGCACGGAGCTGGCCTTTGACGGCGAGGAGGCCTACGGCGTTAAGGAAAAAACGGAAAATCTCATTCCATATATGGTCGAAGCGTTTTTGAGCTATGATCAGTGTTTAAAAAAGCAGAAAGGGATCGGTAGGTTATGGCCCTGGAGCACTTGGTTTGATACCTGAGGAATCTGGTATGCGCGGCATCTTCAGAAAAGAGTGGCCCGAAATATAAATCTGTTACCATAAATCTGGATATGAGTATTTTCTTGCGTAATGTGTGCCTTTGGATCATCCTTAGCGGACGGGAAAGTGGCCAGATGGGCATGCGCAAGAATATTTCAAAAGACATAAAAACGGAGCCTTCAAGGCAAGGTAGAGGCGCGTTGCGTTCCGGATATGCTCATATTGAGCATATCTACCAGCAGTATTGGGGGGATGTGCGGGATTATGTTTTGGCTCGTTTTGGTAGTGGCCCGCCTGACCCTGAAGATATTGCCCAACAGGTCTTTGCGCGTTTGTCTGAACTCAAGCAGTTGGACAGGTTAGACAATCAGAAATCTTTTCTGATGACGCTTGCCCACAACATGACAATTGACGCCATACGCCGACAGAAGACGCATGCTAATGCGCAAAATAATCTGGGTAACACGGCAGAAAATGTTGACGATTTAACCCCCGAGCGCGTCTATATGGCGAAGGAGGAGGTCAGCAATTTGAAGCATGCTTTGTCCACATTGCCTGAAAAACGCCGTGAACTGTTGCTGATGCACCGGGTTCAGGGGTTGAGCTTTGTGGAAATAGCAAAGCGCACAGGGCTTTCACAATCAACGGTGAAATATCATGTGGCACAAGGGTTTGCTGAATGCATGGAGGCAATGAAAGCTATAAAGCCCACATCGCAGGCTGTTCAGGAATTGGGGACTGACCATGGCAAAGAATAGCATAAATTTTAATCTGCGAGTGGATGGAGAGAAGGGACTGGCCCGCCTGAGAGAGGGAGACCTTGGCGAACAGGCAGCCTATTGGATGGTTCAGCTAGCTTCCGATGAAATGACGGCTGAAATGCATGATGAGCTGCATGCATGGAGGGAAGCTGATGCCAGGCACGAACAGGCCTATCAGGAAGCCCGCCTTTTATGGGGCCAGCTGGATGATAATGCTGATCTGTTAGCTGAAAGCACAGGCGGAGCAGAAGAAATAGCCGCTATTTATAACATACGGCCAACGGCTTCTCGGCTTCGCAAACCGGCTTGGGGCTGGTTGGTCGCGGCAGTTCTGCTGGTATGTGTGGTCGGAGCTGCTCAGATAGGCTTCTTTGGTGGCACTTTGAAAACAGAGAGATATGAGACCAGTACGGCAGAGGTGCGGGAATTGCGTCTGGCAGATAAGAGTGTGATTACACTGGGGGGGCAGTCATCCCTGTCGGTCAGGTTTACGGGTGAAACCCGAGAGGTCACCCTGGATGGAGGCGAAGCCTTTTTTGATGTGGCGAAGGACCCCAATCACCCCTTTATCGTTTTGGTGGGCGAGCAAAAAATAAGGGTGGTGGGAACCAGCTTTGCGGTGCGGCAGGGCAGAAGCTATATCAATATTGATGTGAAGGATGGTGCTGTAGAGGTGGGCTCTGCGACAGACAGCCTGCAGCAGGAGAGCAGGGCGGTTGTTTTAAGCGCTGGGCAAGGGGTAAAAGCGGAGGATAGCCAGCTCTCTCAGGTTTATGCTATCAATAGTGAAGACATAGCATCATGGCGACGGGGCCGTTTTATGTACACCAATGAAACGCTTGGCGAGGTTGTTTCAGATATCAACCGCTATTATGAGGGCCAGATTGTTCTTGCGAACGAGGATTTGGCAACTATACGGGTGAATACATCCTTCCGGGCGGATCAGACAGAGAGAGCCCTTCATAATATGGCGCAGGCTCTGGGCTTGCTGGTGGAGCGTACTACGCCAGAACAGATCGTGTTACGGCGACAGGAAGGTGAATAATTTTCGGTTCGCCATCCAGATAAAGATTGTTTCTTAAACTTTTTGTGATTTTTTTAATTTTCTTTCGACGATTTTCTTCCCTCATTCGTCTATCCGATGAAATGGGAAACAAACCAGATGCAGAGATGACGCTTCTGGTGACTTGAGGAGGAAAAATATGCAGACCAAAGCAACTAAAGAGGCAATGGTTAGGCGGCTAAAAATATATGCTATGTCAGGTGTGGCTTTACAGGCCATGCTGAGTGGTTCTGTTGTTGCTGATCAATATCAGAATGCTAAAACATATCTGGCGCAAGCGGCGGCACAGAAAAAGATATTCAATATTTCCCGCCAGCCACTGCCCAGCGCTTTGCTGAGGCTTTCCGAACAAGGCGACATTATTGTGGCGGCGCCTGCAGAGATCACAGCAGGTAAGATGGCGCCAGCCATAACGGGGGCAATGCTTCCAATGCAGGCTCTGGAGCAATTGCTCAGTGGCACAGGCCTTTCCTATCGTCAGGGGCCAAAGGGGGATGTAACCATATATGTTTCAGAGGCGGGTACGGGCAAGCGGGATGATGAACCTGATGCGGGTTCAGGCGATGAAGTTTCTTTCGTGCTGGAAGAGATTGTGGTGACGGCGCAGCGGCGGGAACAGAGTTTGATGGAAGTGCCTTTTAGCTTGGTAGCACTAGGTGATAGTGAGCTTAAAAAGCGAGGTATTATGGACTATGAAGCGCTGGGGTTGTCTGTGCCTGGTCTTACAGTTGAAGATAATGGTTTTACGAAGAGGTTTTATATTCGCGGCATTGGTAATGAAGCGGGGAGTGCCTCTACTGTTGCTATTTATCTTGATGAGGCACCACTTACTGTAGGGCGGCAAGCTTTACAGTTGGATGCACCGATCTATGACATTGAGCGGGTAGAAGTACTTAGAGGGCCTCAGGGCACTTTATTTGGGCAAGGGGCGATGGGCGGCGCGATCCGTTTTGTGAGCAAAAGCCCCCAGCTTGATAGTTTTGCTGCAGCAGTAGATGCGGCTGCATCTGTCACTAAAGGTGGGGCACCAAGTCAACAGGTACAGGCTATGGTTAACGTACCGATCGCTGACCAAAAGCTTGCCATACGTGTGGCAGCAAATTTTGAGCATGACGGCGGTTGGGTAGATCATCCGCTGGCGCAAAAGAAAGACTTTAATAGCACCGATACCACAAATGTCAGGACAAAAATGCTGTGGCACCCGTCAGATGAATTTGACGTGGAAGCCATGGTGATACTTCAACGTCGTGATGCAGGTCAAGGTAAGGGAGAGGACGAGAATGGGAATTTTGTGCCAATTCTAGGTCAGGCGACAATACCCACAACAACAGCTTATTATGATCTTTATCATCTGGCAGTTTCTTATAATTTGGGGTTTGCAGAACTATTGAGCGCGACAAGCTATCTGGACTCAAAAAACGATACTCAAGAATCTGGTAATAGTTGCTGCGGTGGCAATGAATTTATTTATAGACCGGGATTCGGGACAGATAACAAGGTCTTTAGCCAGGAACTGCGTCTGAGTTCGACTGGTGAGACAGACCTATACTGGGTTTTTGGTGGTTTCTTTCAAGCGCTGGATTCTGATAGCCAATTCAGTTATTTTTATGGAGCACCATTACCTGCAGGTTCAGCTTTGACCTCCTCCTATGGTCCATTTGCAGGAGGTTCATCTCTATTTTCAGATAGTTGGTCTGTTTTTGCAGATGTGAGTTACAAGTTGACAGAGAAGTTGGAAATTGGTCTGGGGGGACGGTATTTTAAAGACAAACGCAAGTTTATTGATGATGGCTTTATATATGCTGGTACTGTGTTATCCGGAGAGACGCGCCAGTCTGCAACATTCTCAGCTTTTAGTCCGCGCGGCTATATTCGCTATAGTGTTTCGGATGATATGTCTGTCTATGCCAACGTTGGCAAAGGTTTTCGTAGTGGGGGATTTAATGTTGTAGGCCGTCCTGCATACAACCCTGAAAAAGTTTGGAGCTACGACGTTGGTGTAAGGTCAGAGATGTTCGAAGGTCAACTGACTGCAGATGCAGCTTTCTTTCTGAGCCGATATTCTGATTATATTACATATGTTGTGGACGTTGGCGGGTTATCATACAATTTTAATGCTGGTGAGCTGGAAATCAAGGGTGCGGAATGGACATTAAGCTGGAATATTTCAGAGACATTAAGCCTTGGCACAAGTGGTAGCTATATTCATTCCGAATTCATTAAGGTGCCTGCGGGTTCTGCTATAAGTGTTGGACAGTCTGGACCCTATGTTCCCGAGATTGAGTGGGGCGGATGGTTTGAATATCAATTCTATTTCCTGAACAGAGAAGCTATTCTGCGAACTGATTACACCCACAGGGGACAAGTTTTTGCTACCGATGTTACTCAACCATCTGATGTTATCGATATGTTGAATGTGAATATAGACTGGCAGTGGAGCGATACTCTCTCTATTGGTTTGTTTGGTCGCAACCTGTTGAATGAACGAGGCTTCATTAGTCCTTTGGGTCACGTAGATCGTTTCTCGGCAAGGGCTAGGCCAAGAGAGTTTGGTGTCAGGTTTGGTGCCACTTTTTAAGTGCCCGTTAGCTACTTGGCAATTTTAATATGTTGGTAAGTAGCTGGCGACAAAAGTGCCAGGGGGTATTTGCCCCCTTGCTTTTTCCGTCGGCTTTTGTCTGTGGGTACCCAACTTCGTAACATTTAAAAACTCCAGGTTCAGGGTGAGGGTTTGGGAAGAGCAACACGGTCCCGCCCGCGCACTGTTGGTGTAAACCTGAGTTACAGCTTCTGATAGGCTTGTCAGGTCAAGCTGTTTCTTGCCGGGGTGTGCTCCAGGGAGCCCTGGCAAGTGCCCGTTTTCGTACAATGATAATAACTGCTCTGTCGGGCAGAGAGCGCACAAAGACTCTCTACCTGCCGTGTTTCACTGGCCGGACAGGCCTTCATCTCCCTGAAGATCAGGGTTACCGTTAAGGAGAGTATCATGACAGTACAGGAAAATATAACCCGGTCTATGGCAGACCGCTACAGAAATGCCCATCAGGTTCTGAAGGGGCTATTTTCCAAACACGCTGTGATCAATGACATAGTGTGTCCCACCTGGATCGGAAACAGTGATTGTTTCTGGTATGGGCGGGACCTGAAAGGCGGTGGTACAGAATATCGTCTGGTGGATGCCAAAGCTGCCACCAATGAACTGGCGTTTGATCATCAGAAATTGGCACAGGCTCTGGCAAAAGCCTCGGGTGAAACGGTTGAGCCAGACAGGTTGCCACTGGCAGACCTTGCCATACAGCCTGATCTGCTCAGGCTCACCTTTAAAGCCTTTTGCAAAGACTGGACCTATGACGCAGAGGTAGGCAAGTGCACAGAAACCACAATTGTACGGGAAGGCAATGCCACTGTGCCGCTTTCTCAGGAAAATAATGAAGTGCTTTCTCCTGATGGGAAATGGCTGGTATTCGCTAAGGACCATAATCTCTGGTTGCGTAATTTGGAAACTGATACGGAAAAAGCTCTCACCACCGATGGGGAAGAATTGTATGTTTACGGTGCGGATAGTACCGGTTGGGGGTATACAAATGGTGCCCAGCATCTGCAGGCATTGTGGTCGCCCGACAGCAAGTGTCTCTTCACTGTGCAGCGAGATACGCGCCAGGTGAAGGACTTTCCCTTCATTGAGCATGTACCACTGGACGGCTCCATCAGGCCCGCGCCGGTAAACTTTAAGATATCCCTACCTGGGGATGAACATGTGGAAACCCTGAGGCTGCTTAGTATTGATATTGAGACAGGGGAACAGGTGCCAGCCAGTTATAGCCAAATACCAAGCACCAGAAATGGGTATGGATTCTTTGACAGCAACCTTGGCTGGTGGGGCAAGGATAGCAAGATAGCCTATTTTGTGGATGTTGACCGGTATTATAAATATGCGCGCGTGATTGAGTTCAATACAGAGACAGGAGCATGTCGTATTCTTTTTGAGGATACATCAGAAACCCAGTTCAACTTGATGAACAACGGCGATATGTGGCCCTCTTTTGTACCCTTACCTGAAACAGATGAATTATTGTGGTATTCAGAACGGACAGGTTGGGCCCATTTCTATCTTTATGACCTCAAGACAGGGGAAATGAAAAACACGGTCACTAAAGGTGAATGGTTGGTGAGAGATTTAGTCACGGTCGTGCCAGAACGCCGAGAGGTGTTTCTACAACGTGGCTGTCATCAGGATGGTCAAAATCCCTATTATCGTGACCTTGTTCGTGTGAATATTGATACAGGCGAGATGGTCAGCCTGGCCTCAGGCGACCATGATATTCTTGCCGGGGCCTTCACGGATATGATTGGGTTCATGACCGTAAACAGGCGGGATATCAAAAAGCGTGGCACCTCACCGACAGGGAATTATGCTGTTGCCACCCGCACCCGAGTGGATAGTTTACCGGAAACTATCCTGCTGGATCGGGAGGGCAATGAGATACTGGCCTTGGAGACAGCAGAAATTGTTGGTTTGCCAGAAGGCTGGAAATTCCCGGAACCTGTTAAGCTTGTGGCCGCAGATGGTAAAACAGATACCTATGGAGTGCTCTATTATCCCTCATATTTTTCTCCAGAACATTCCTGGCCAGTAATCCTGTATCCTTATAACACGCCAGACTTTCCAGCCGCTCCTGCTGGGTCTTTCTCAAGTGGCCATTTTGATGGAGCTCACTATTTTGATCCGGCGGCCTTGGCAGAACTGGGTTTTGTTGTGGTCATAATTGACGGGCGGGGAGGTTCCTACCGCGATGCAGCGTTCAAGAACAGTGGTTATGGCAATCTGCAACTACCGCTAATGCTGGAGGATCAGGTAGCCGGACTGAAGCAGCTTGCAGAGCGTTACCCATTCATGGACATGGACAGAGTGGGTATTACCAATTCCCAAAATGGTGGTCAGGGCATTGTCCAGGCCCTGCTGGATTATCCTGAGCTATTCAAGGTGGGGGTTCCTTTATGCTTGCATGATGCCCGGTTGATGGCCGCCCCTATGTGGGGTGATATGTTTGAAGGCAAAGTCCCGCAGGAACAGGAATATCCAGAGGAAAAGGTGGAGAAATTGCAGGGCAAATTGCTCCTGAGCATGGGTATGATGGATGCCTGCACACCGCCGGCCATTATTTTCCGTTTGGTGGAAGCGCTGCAGAAGGCCAATAAAGATTTTGACCTAATTCTATTGCCGAAGCTGGGCCATGCCCCTGATCCCTACCTCCTTAGGCGGATTTGGGATTATCTGGTTCAGCATCTCCTTGGGGCAATGCCGCCGAAGGAATATGCTCTGACCGACCTGTACGGAGGACAGGACCTGGGCTCGCAAAAATACGAAGGCTAAAGGAAGCGGTGATGAGTAACTTGTTTTACCGTCGGTATATTCTTGGCCTGTTGTTGGTGATCCTTGCGTTCAACTATGTTGACCGGTCTGTGCTTTCGATCGTGCTGCAGGATATCAAGGGTGATCTGGCTCTGTCTGATACAGAGCTGGGTCTGCTCACCGGCATGGCCTTTGCGCTGTTTTACTCGGTGATGGGTATTCCCATTGCCCGGTGGGCAGATAGGGGCAACAGAGTGACAGTCATCTCTGTTACCACCGCCCTGTGGAGCCTGATGGTGGCCCTGTGTGGGGTGGCAGGCAGCTTCATCCAGTTGTTGCTCATCCGCATCGGGGTGGCTGTGGGGGAGGCGGGGGCTATTCCCCCCGCTCACTCCCTGATCGCTGATTATTTCAGTCGGGCAGAGCGGCCCCGTGCCGTGGCCATCTATATGCTTGGTGGGTCACTGAGTGTGGTGATTGGCTATTTCGGGGGTGGCTGGCTGAATGAATATTATGGGTGGCGGCTCACCTTCATCCTTCTCGGGCTGCCCGGTGTGGTGTTGGCACTCCTTGCCTGGTGCACCCTCAGGGAACCGAGAAAGGAAAAACCTCCTCAAACGGAGGCTGAGGATCAGCCTCCCTTGAGGCAGGTCATATCAACTCTCTGGCGCTTGCCCAGTTTCCGACATCTGCTGATTGCCTTTTCTGTGATGTTCTTCTTTGGTCAGGGTGTTGGCCAGTGGGCGCCCAGCTTCTTCATCCGCAGCCACGGCATGAGCACGGGTGAACTCGGTACCTGGTATGCGCTTATCTACGGCCTGTTGGGAGCAGTTGGCACCTATTGGGGCGGCGAGCTTGCCAGCCGCTATGCGGCCGGACGGGAGATGCTGCAGCTACGGAGCATATGCCTTTTGTATGTTCTGTTCACCTTCCTGAGCCTGTGGACCTACCTGACACCTGACAAGGCGGTGGCTCTCAGCCTGATGGGCGTCACGGCATTAACGGTGAACGGAGTGAGCGGGCCGATGTTTGCCATCATCCAGACGCTGGTGCCAGAGCAGATGCGGGCCACAGCCATCGCCTTCATCTATCTGGTGGCGAACCTGATTGGTATGGGCCTTGGCCCGCTGGCGGCGGGTCTGCTCAGTGATCTGTTCACCCCCTATTATGGCGGTGAGGCCCTGCGCTACGCCCTTGTTGCCCTGTGCCCTGGGTATCTGTGGATGGCCGCCCACTTCTGGCTGGCTGCCCGCACCGTGGAAACGGATATCGCTAAGATAGACACGGCTGCATCAACTGAAGACCTGACGGCAACATCAGCCTCCGGAAAATCAGCCAGACGATTGCTGAAAAATGTGGGCTGACTTATCCGGCGTAGATTGTTGATAATTTCCCATATTTCAGGGGTTAACGTGAAATATGTTTTCCGTTCTTGCTGGCTGAAGGAGGGAAGGTTGTCAAATTTCTTCTTTTAGCGGATGAGAGAAAATCAAGGCGAGACATAAAACTATCCTTTTCGTTTGGTGAGGTTTGTGTATGATGGGCTTATTAATGTGATTATCTTTATAATCACGGTATATGTTAAGGGGGCCGGATATTGGAACAGAAGCCACAGATCAGAAAAGCGCCCCTGCCATGTTTTGATACGCTTAATACCATTCATGACTGGGCCATGCCTGCAGAGCTGAACAGACAGCAGGCTGAAGACTTTGCCATCACGGTTCGCTTCCTCAGCCATTATGTGGGCAGTGTTGGCACGTTCAATACTTACCGGCGGGAAACCGAAAGGCTGTTACAGTGGTGCTGGCATATTGTCTTTAAAGATGTTGGTGAACTGGGCCGGGAGGATATTGAAGAGTTTGTACGCTTCTGCCAGAAGCCACCAAAAGCCTGGATTGGCCTGAAAAAGCCACCCCGCTTTTTGGATGTTGACGGCGAGCGCGTGCCAAACCCGGAATGGCGGCCCTTTGTGGCCACGGTGTCCAAGGCGGCATTCCGGCAAGGCAAAACACCGGATAAATCAGGTTATGTTCTGTCTGATGGGGCGGTGAAAGAGCTTTTGGCCATCCTCAGCAGCTACTTTACCTATCTTCTGCAGGAAGAATATATATTCCGGAACCCGGTTGCTCTCATCCGGCAAAAGAGCAAGTTCATCCAGACCCGTCAGGGGCCTGCCAGAATAAGGCGGTTGAGCCAGCATCAGTGGCAGACAGTGATTGAAACCGCTGAACTGATGGCAAGTGAAAACGAAAATCACGAGCGTACCCTGTTCATGATGTCGGTGCTCTACAGCTTGTATCTGCGTATTTCCGAGCTCGCGGCCAGTGACCGCTGGACACCCACCATGAATGATTTCTACCGCGATCAGGAGGAGTGCTGGTGGTTCACCACTGTGGGTAAAGGCAACAAACAGCGGGATATTGCTGTCAGTGATGCCACGCTGAATGCGCTGAAACGCTGGCGCAGCTTCCTTGGCCTGCCTGCCCTGCCATCGCCCGGTGATAGCAGTCCCCTGTTCCCCAAAACCCGAGGCACAGGCCCGATCACCAGTTCCACCTACATACGCGAGATTGTGCAGACCTGCTTTGACCGGGCGATTGAAGAACTCCAAACTCAAGGCGAGCCAGAAGAAGCCAGAGCCCTGATGGAAGCCACGGTTCACTGGCTTCGCCACACGGGCATCTCTGATGATGTCAAGCGCCGCCCCCGCGAGCATGTGCGCGATGACGCCGGCCACAGCTCTGGTGCCATCACAGATAAATATATTGATGTGGAACTCAGGGAACGTCATCAGTCCGCCCAGAGAAAAACAATGAAACCTGTGTGAAGAACAATCACCTCATCATTAAGCAGTCATATTAAAACGCTCATGCAAGAGGGTCGTGCTGACAACTTTGTTGAGAATACTTTCCTGCACAATTGACTGCTTTGAGTGACCTTCTTTATATTCTTTTAAAAGTGCATGTCCGGCCTCAGGTGCATAGATCGGCTGTTCTTTAAAAGCTTTTGACGATAGTGTATCCTCAAAAAGTTCTAACAGACCAGTTTCCGACCGGGGCGCAGGTGGAGCCATAAAAGGATGTTTCTCCCGATTATAAACCGGCTCAATAATCACATCTTTGACTGCTTCTCGTAAAACATACTTTTCCCTGATCCCTTTTATCTTCATACGGATTGGGAGACGAGCAGAAAATTCGGCTACTCTATGGTCCAGAAACGGCACTCTGCCTTCAAGTGAATGAGCCATTTCCATCCGGTCACCCAGTACTGTCAGAATAAAATTGGGCAGATGTGTTCGTGCAAACATATAAAGTGATTGATTAAGGGCATTCCTGCCTTTCACCATGGCTTCAATAGGTAAATAGTCTAGTAGCTGCGTGTATGGGTTCTGGCACAGGCTCCGGTCGAGGAAGTCCGCTCTGAACAGGGATGTTGTCTGTTGCCCAGCATGAGACCATGCTTCAAGCCAGGAAGGTACCCAACCTAATCGTCGCTTGATCACATCAAGGATGGCAGGAGGCTCAGCATCCGTGTGCAAAAGCCCTTTCGTGACCTTGTTAGATGCCTGCATGTCCGCCAGCAACTTTTTTGTGGTCTCGGTGTCCGTTCCTGCAGCATTATAGAGAAGAGCATCGCGGCGAAAAGGAGGATAGCCTGCCAGAATTTCATCTGCTCCCTCCCCTGTGAAGACTACTTTTATGCCCTTATCCCGGACAGCACGACTGAGTATGAATTTGGCTACACTATTACTATTCACAAATAGGGACTCTGCATGCCAAACAGCATCACTGTATGCATCGGCAAGGGCTTGTGATGTCACTGGGATACGATTAAAATCAGCGCCCACAAATGCTGCCTGTTTTTCCGCAACCTGCGACTCATCATAAAGCTCGTGGTCAAAGGCCAAGGTGAAAGCGCGTATTGGCTTGCTTAGTTCTTTTTGAGCCAGTCCGAGTACAGCACAAGAGTCAATCCCACCACTCAAATAGGACGCCACTTCTACATCAGCCACTAGACGTTGCCTGACAGCATCAGAAAGCACAGCTCGAAATTCCTCAATTATTTCGTTGTCTGTACGCTGATCCTTGATCAAATCTTGCTGTAGGGGGAAATCTTGTTCCCAATAAGGATAAATAACAACAATACCATCCTGAGCTATGGCGTAATGACCAGGGGGAACAGAACGAATGCCTGCAAACAAGCTATGCTCGTGAGGCCGTGAGAGGAACACATCCTGATATGCCGCGTTATAATCCCATCGGGCAGGCACACCCATAGCCAGCAGAGCCTTGATCTCCGAGGCAAACAAGACCTCACCATTATGCACAGCATAAAACAAAGGCTTTATGCCAAAGCGGTCACGAAAAGCCACAAGAGAATTGCTCTTCGGATCAGCAATCACACCGGCGAATTCACCACGCAGGTATTGTAGCATACCTATCCCTTCACGCTTGTATAGATGCAGAGCAATTTCACTATCGGAATCAGTGACGAATTTATATCCCTGAGATTGCAGTTCGTTGCGGATGGTTTGGTACCCATATAGCTCACCATTTACCACAATATGCAGATTGCTCTCCATACAGGAAATTGGCTGGTCTCCATTGCTGAGACCAATGATAGATAATCGGGTATGGCCAAGAACCACACAACCACTTTGTGATTGCCATAGGCCATACTTGTCTGGCCCACGATGATGCATGGTTCTCAAGGCACCCTTCAGCTTGCTCGCTACTACTGGTTGTTTTAGAGTCGCCGCAAAAATACCACACATAAGATTTTCCTGATTGTTGGTTTTCGAGCTATTCAATTGAAAGTTATAATGATCAAAGGAGTAAAATGAACAACCCCGCCGCAAGCAGCGGGGTATCAGAACATTGATAGCTGCCTGTCTTCGTGTAGCTTCAAATATTCTTTTCCCTGATTTTGGACGTATTTCTTTATCATGTCCTCATCGCGATGCTTGCCTACTGAAGAAGCAAAATAGCCATCGCTCCAGAATTCCCCACCCAAAGCTTCTTTTTAACATGCGGACATAACCGAAATATCTCTTGTGCCGTAATATTTTGTTGATCGCTGTCCTGCTTTACCCGCACCACTTTAGACTGAAGACCAAAGGCGCTCTGCTGCGCCTTTGTATTCAATATTCTCGCAACGTAGAGGAAAAAAACTGCCCTCCGGGTGCTTTACAGCATCAACTGAACTAAACACAATCCCTGCACTATGCTGTAAAACAGATAGATAATATTGTTGTTGTGGGCTGAAACCAAGATCACAGTAGAGTGCAGAGACAAGGCCTCCTACATTCATAAACATATTCTTCAGGCCCATTGAGAGGAATTCTTTCTCCATTGCAAAAGCCAGTTTAACGATAGGGCCTTCTGTGAGCCCCAGCTCCTTTGCTACGTTCAAAAGTGGTTCAAGTCTTTCTTCTTTTGTGGATACCGGTCTGCCAAACCCGGAAACGGGGGAAGGAGTTCGGTCTTTCCCGGATGTGGCCCGAACACCCTGGGGCCGAGACAAGATTATATCTCTCACTATTTGGTATATAGTCTCACCGGCTTTATGTCTTCTGGCCACTTCCAGAAGTAAAGCGGTTGCTTTCTGACCAGTGGCATAGCCATACACACTGGCCTCGGAGATTGCATTACCCGCATGCACACCCAGTGCACCGGTGCTACGAGCAACCCCGGCGAGAGTGCCTATGCGTATAGGCCACAACCTTGGATCAGGATAACTGGGGCACAATACCCAGATAGCATTCAACATCCGCACCGCTTTTTTATCTGGTACATATCCACACACACCAAATATTAGAAACTCTATCCAGCTCATGTGATTAAGCTCGCTAAACAAATCGCGTCCACATACTACCGCTCGTTCTCCCGGAAAATATCTTCCTTGGGCGGTGGGCCATTCCTGTTCCCATTGGTGTTGAGGAAGTGTCACGTCCTGTTCCTTCTATTTTTGTTCATCTTTCGATATTCACTTCAGCGATTTTGTTAAATCACTCCGACTTTCAAGGGAGTTTGTTTTTTGCTCCAATATGAATGATGGAGGCTGTTTTCGTATCAACCTCAATTAATTCCTGAATTGCTGCTGCAAGTTGAGGTAACTCACCACAGCCTACATAATTGTCCACCACCTCCTTTTCCTTGTCTGTAAGCTTCAGAAACATGCCTGTACGGATATTGCCTAACGCGAGCACATTTGAGGTGATATTATATGGGCGATACTCATTTGCCAGCACATGGGATAGTCCGTGCAGAGCCATTTTACTTGCTGAGTAGGCGATTGTGCCAGGCACCCCTTCAATGCCTATTTGTGAGGACATATGAATAATGCGCCCCCAATTTTCTCTGATCATCTTAGGCAGGAAGGCTTGAGAAAGGAGAAAATTCGCTGTGAGGTTTATATCTAGTGTGCGCCGCCAGTTTTCTATTTTATAGTTCATGGCTATGCCATTGATATTCAGCCCGGCTGCATGAATTAAGGTAATGCGAGACGCTGTTTTGCAACAGCGATGCGCGAAATTCTGAACAGCTGCAGAATCTGTTATATCCAGTTGCTCATAGTTTGCTGTATCTCCGGCTTGAGGGGTTGGCTTCGTCTTACAGTAGAGGCCCAATACATCATCCATCTCGCACAAATAGGGCATGAGCCCCTGTCCTATCCCTCCTGATGCGCCTGTTAAAATAATCATACGCTTTCACTCCAGCGAATGATGCAGCCCCCCCAGGATAAACCAACACCAAAGCCAACCAGCATTACTTGATCACCCTCTTTTAACCGCCCGGCTTTTACGGCATCTGCCAAGGCAATAGGGATGGTGGCAGAAACCGTGTTGCCTATGTTCCGATAATTGGTAAATACTTTCTCTGCAGTCAGTTTCAGGTGTCGGATGATATTATCAATCACCAATTTGCTGGCCTGGTGGAAGATGAACAGGTCAATATCATCCAGTGTCTGTCCGGATTTAGCGAGCAGGTTATGCACACATCTGGGTACTATCTTCATGGTAAACATGAAGACATTGGCTCCGTTCATTTTCAGTTGCTTTTTATGCTGATTATCCACCTCATGCCGGGCGGCCCCCGCAGGCACCATCAGGTCGGCATAACCTGCCCCGTTTGTCCCCATATCAAAGGAGCCAACGCAACTGTTATTTGTTGCAATAAGGTGTGTGGCTGCTGCACCGTCACTGAAAAGGGGACGACAGGTGCGGTCATGCTTACTAATATATTTGCTGTAGGTATCACTGCAGATGAGAAGCCCCTGACTTGCTGTACCCCCTGCGATCAAACCGTGGGCAATAGCAAGGCCATAGACAAACCCAGAACAGCCCAGATTGATATCAAAGGCCATAGTTGTTTGTTTCAGGCTCAACCTATCCTGCAGGATACAGGCAGATGTGGGCAGAAAATAATCAGGTGATTGTGTCACCAGTATCAAAAAATCAAGATCCTCCTTATCGACAGAAGATTGGAGTATTGTGTTCGCTGCAGCTTCTGCCATATCTGTGGCAGTCTGTTCTGCTCCGGCAATATATCTGGTCAGGACCCCCGTTTTTTCCTGAATTTCATCTATTGCCCAATCAGGATTATCCTCCCTCAAGACAGAAGCTGTCTCTGTGTTAGGGGGGAGATAAGAACCAATGGCACCAATCTTCATAGTCATTACCAGATGCTACCTATATCAAAATTATGCTTTGCTGACGGTTCTTGCAATGTCAGGAGCCGCCTGTCGCATTTCATATGGGCAAGATCACTAGCCATCGATAATCGCGTTCTCTTTCAGGATTTCGATGATCCGCTGAGTTGAATTGGCTGTGCCCATTTCATCAATGGAAGCCACCTTCCCCTCAAAGGCTTCATCTAGAGCAACTAGCATGCCAATATGACCGAGAGAATCCCACTCTTGTACACTGTCCATTGTGCTTTCCATGGTCAGTGTGCCCTTATCCACCTTCAGGCCATTTTCAATAATTTCCAGAATTGCAGCTTGTTTCATGATGTGCTCCTATCTATTTCTGGTTATAGGCTACATAAATTTCTGTGTAGCAAATGATGGTGCCGAATTTCTTTTCGAGCAGAATATGTCCTTGCTCTTTCAGGGCAAGGAGCGTGTCCATATGGTCATACATGCTTTGAGGTAGAGGCCATTGTTCCCGTTTCAGAAATTCCACGTGGGTGAAGTTGGCTTTGGCGGCGGCCAACACTCTATCCACATTTGCTAGCGAAATGATCGGAAAGAATATTTTGCCTTGATCAGTCAGGTGTTGGGGGGCAGTTTCCAAAATTTCCACGACCAGATCAGCACCATCAACACCGGCTGCACAGGAAATGCCATTATACCATGGGGAAATTTTGGCTGCTCCTTCGGCAATGACTGAAACCAAGTCTGCAATGCAGTCAAACTTCTCCCCTTGCCAAGGTTCAAAAAGGGAGCCTACTCTGGCATCGACCTCAATATTATATTTTTCACAGTTTTTTCTGATGCACTGAACAGCTGTTTCACCGATATCCGAAGCCCGTAAAGAGCCTGCTACCAGCCCCTTCTGAGCCAAGGTAATACCGACGACACCAGTTCCTGAGCCAAGATCAAGCACCTTACAAGGCTGGCTCAGATATTCTTCTATGGCTGAGAGAAAAACAGCAGTGGTAGCGTTGGGGGTGAACACACCATCCTGAGTGTCAAGCTCTATGGGGGTTTCTTCACCAAAAGTTAATTGGGTTGCTTGAGAGTGTAACATCTGTTGTTCCTAGATTGAATATAATGACCACACAAAAAACACTAAACCTTGCTTCCAGGATCATTGGTGAGTTTGATGCCGTCACGGTAAAAGGGGAATGTGCTTAGGCCCTGCCAGTGCTGCTCCAGTGTATGAGCTGCAGCACCAGGTAACCGTAAAAGCAGGTAAAGCATTTCCCCCTGTTGAGGGCCAAAACCGAGATCCGTGAAGGCCGCAGCCGCCACACCGCTGATGGCCAAAGGCACATCTGTTAGGCTTTCCAGTGCCAAGCGGTTATCCTGTAGCCATTTCAGGTTCACGGCACCTTCAATACTACTCAAATAAGCCAGTGATTGTCGAACCGGCGTGGCACAGCTTTTACCATAAGGATCAAAACCTGGTGCATGCTCCATTTGCGGCCATATGCTGG